>NZ_JBYNSB010000011.1:0-13943 GCF_057785455.1 Mesobacillus sp. | reverse complement strand
TATGAAAAAGCCCAATTGCCGGCTTTTTCAAGAGCAAATTTTTCTTGGGGCGTGCGGTGAGCCTCCTCGTCGCTTTGCTCCTGCGGGGTAAAATGGCCATGCTTTTCGGGCCATTTCTACCTGGGTCTCACCTGTCCCGCTAAATCCCGAAGGAGTCTTCGCGCCTAGAACGAAGAGCAACAGGATTTTTAAATTTAACATTCGGCTATAAAATAAAAGAACATGCCAATGGCATGCTCATAAAACAGCTTAATATTAATTAATTGCCTAGGAAATAGTATCACATATCGCTCCCGATACATCATATAGTTCAAGATTTATATCAACCTTTTCCCCTATTGCCAGCTTTGCCAGCTGGGCCCCAAGGTATGGGCCAACCGTCAATCCAGAGGATCCCAGCCCATTTGCGAGGAGGATATTTTCAAATCCTGGCACTGGTCCAATGATCGGCAGGAAATTTGGTGCTACCGGCCTGAATCCAACGCGAGCCTCAAGGAATGTTCCATCAGCAAGTCCAGGAGCGACAGCCAATGCTTTATCAAGGATTTCGTGCATCCCTCCAGCTGTTACCCTTCGGTCGAACTGCATTTCGTCTTCGTGGGTCGCTCCAATCACGACTCTTCCGCCTTCAAAAGCAAGGATATATTGATTATTTGGAGGCATCACAACCGGCCAACCCTTTGTGTCTGTTTCCTCTAGCTGCAGATGGAGGATTTGCGCCTTTTGCGGTGCGATACTCAGCACCTTTCCCAGCGGCTTCAAGAGCTCAGGAGCCCACGCACCTGCTGTAATGATGATGGCGTCCGCATCAAATCGTTCCTCTCCAGCCCGTACTGTTTTAACCTGTCCATGGGAAGCTTCCAATACGGCATTTCCTTTAACCATTCTGGCGCCATTCTTTCCTGCAGCACTGAGCAGGGCATCCGTTATGGCGCGACCATCTACGCGCGCCCCGCCGCTGATGTGGACACTGGAATATTCAGCTGCAGCCGGCGGAAAAAGCCGCGATGTTTCTTCCTCAGTAAGCAGGTTGATGTCGCCAATTTCCGGGGCATCCTCCTTCCGGATAGCTGCCCGTTCTTCCATTTTCTGCAGTTTCGCTGCGTCTGTATGGATGCTGATGGTTCCTACTTTTTCATAGCCTGTCTCGGTCTCCCCATCATCCTCAAGCTGCCTGATCAGAGAACTGTAATAGGCAGCCCCACTCTTTGCCAGCGAATACCATGCCTTATTCCTGCGCTGGCTTAGCCATGGACAAATAATCCCTGCAGCGGCATCTGTCGCCTGTCCGGGTTCGTTTCTGTCAATAACTGTGACACTGGCACCTGATTTAGCAAGGTGGTAGGCCGTCGAAGCTCCTAAGATTCCACCGCCGATGACAACAACTTTTTTCATAAATGAACACCTTTTCCCTATTTTACTTGTGTACATTCTACAGGAGTACTGCTGCAGACTTCAATGTCCCAATGAGAACCATTTATTTTTACATAGACCATGAATGTATAAAAAAATTTCACATACAATTTATCACTTGTCCTTAAAAGGAAGCGATAGAATGCTAACTGCTGTTCACTATAAAAAACTCTCAGATCTGGTCAACTTTCTATTTTTCTATATAAATGTATTCGTGGCTTTTGCGCTGATCTATTTTTTCCTGGATATTTCAAAACTGGGCCCGCTGCTGGACCCCTTTTCCCTCAAGCCGCAAATACCTTTAGCCGATAAACTTTGGAATGCTGTGCACTTGAGTGCAGCGGCAATGCTCTTCGAAAGCTATTCCGACGTCATTCCAATTGGCTGGTCAAAAACAGTCGCTTTTATGGAACAAAGCATCGGGTTTTTGCTGCCTGTATTCTTTATGGTTAAGTTTATTACTCCGGAGAATGAATCCCGGTCAAAAAGACAGGTTCCGGTGTTCAAGCTATTTTTAAAATCCTTATTTGTCATTGCCGGAGCCCTGTTCGTATCGATCAGCCTTGAGATTTTTTTAGTCCCCAACCATATCATTGATGGCGGGATTGTCGGCATCTCCATCATCATGTCCTATCTAACAGGCCTGAAGCTTGAGCTTTACTTATTGATTCTGAATCTCCCGTTCCTGTATCTTGGTTACCTGAAAATCGGCAAAAGATTCGTGCTGACCACTTTATTTGGCATCACGGTTCTGTCTATGGGAACACTCCTGCTCTACAATGTCCCTGTCCCGACAGAAAACCCGCTGTTAGCCTCAGTATTGGGCGGGGCATGCCTTGGGGTAGGGGTTGGGCTCGTCATCCGTTTCGGGGGCTCACTCGACGGTACAGAGATTGTCGGGATTTTATTGAACAGGCGAACTTCTTTATCAATCGGGAAAGCCATCATGTTCATGAACTTCTTCGTCTTTTCAAGCGCCGGGTTTATTTTTGGCTGGGATCGGGCGCTGCTGTCTTTGGGTGCTTACTTTATTGCTTCTAATATGATTGATCTTACCATCAAAGGCCTGAAATGATGAATCTGAATAATTATGAAACTGCCCGCAAAAGATAATATAAATTCGCAGAGCATCGAGGCCTCTATGATTACTGTTTCTTTCTTTATTTCGTTTGCCATCATCTTGATTTTATTTTTCATTCTACTTCGCAAGAAGAATAACAAACTAATGCTTCTTTTCGTTTTGCTGGGATTGGAATACCTATTCACCAGTTTTATTTCTGTTATTGCGGATAATGAAAAATTATGGAGGATTTCCAAGGAGCCCTCCCATTTTGTCATGTTCAGAGTTGAAGAGGTAGTCGTTATCCCTCTTCTGCTTCTCTGGTACCTCGAATTTGACAGAAGAGTTCACTCTTTGCCTGCTAAAGTTACACTTTTCGTGATTTGGGTTCTTTCATTGACCGGTATTGAAAAGCTGCTCGTCCTTCTCAAGGTCATGGACCAGGTAAATTGGCCGCTTTGGGCTTCTTTGGGATCCTGGATATTTTTCTTGGCCCTGACCCGTTCTTTGGGGAAATTATTTAGCATCATCTTGCAAAAGGAAGGAGTCAAACCATGAGCTTTTTGCCTCTGCCCAAGGATTTTGACCTGAATGAATGGTATATCCTTCTGTCCGCCCTGGCTCTCGTATTCCTTCTGTATAAGCTGCCAAAGCGTTTCCCTGCATCCATTACGCTGCTGCTTTTGTTATTTACGGCTGCAGTATCGAGAGTGACTGACCACCTTCTCGCCGGTCCCCATCAGGATTTGTATGACATTATGGATACCAGCAAATATGAGCTTTTTGATTTATTTTCTATATCACATACGTCCCATTCGGCTACGTGTTCATTTACATATACGACAAGTATCAATTAAAAGGACTGAAGCTGGCTTTTTATATATTAACTTTTTCTCTGGGCGGCGTCCTATTTGAACTGCTAATCTCAGCCAACCTGCTAGGCTTTCTGCATTATAAAATCTGGACTCCCTTTATGTCCTGGCCTGTCTATTTAACAGTACAGCCATTGACCATCCTGTTTTTCGAACTCACAAAATACCTGCATGACAACTCGGCCGGAGTCTCTGATGGACCCTCATAAAGTTCGAAGTGCATTGAGCGGTGCTCCCAATGCACTTCAGAGGATAAAAAACTGTTTGAACTGCAATGAGCGGTACCCTCAATGCACTTCAGAGAGGAAGAAGATGTTTAAACTACAATATCAGTTGATAAGGGTGCCTAGCAGCATCCTTTTCTTTTCATTGCTCCTATATGGATAAATTATCCTCAACAACAAATACTAACCTCTTACCAACCGTCTGCATTATTTAGTCGGGTGAGATTCTCTTATAGGTATGCTGGCAATGTTTCTGCTATAATTTTAACGATTGCTAGTGGAAGAAATGAATGACCTATAATCATATAACAAGAAGCACTTCACCCCTTTAAAGCGCCGGGGGTCTGACCCCCGGTGCTTTAAAGGGGTAAAGCTTAGTGCTTAATTGTTTTCTTGATTTATTGCTTATTGGTTTTATTGTTTTGTTTTTTTAATTACCATTTGCCTTTACTATATAGCTGAAAAACTGGAGTGAATGAGTTGATGAATACTAAGAAGGCTCTGCCTATTTTATTTTTGGTCATGTTCCTGGTGATGGTTGGGTTTGGGATCATCATTCCGGTAATGCCTTTCTATGCTGAGGAGATCGGTGCGAGCCCGACACAGCTGGGGTTATTGATGGCTGTCTATTCGTTGATGCAGCTTTTATTCGCACCTATGTGGGGCCGCGTGTCTGACAGGATTGGCAGGAAGCCGGTCATCATGATCGGAATCCTGGGGCTCTCGCTCTCGTTCTTCCTGATGGCGATTTCATCTGAGCTTTGGATGCTGTTTGCGGCCAGGATCATTGGCGGGCTGCTGTCCTCGGCTAACATGCCAACTGTCATGGCATACGTAGCGGACATCACTTCCGAGGAAGACCGCGGAAAGGGAATGGGTATCATCGGTGCCTCTGTCGGTCTTGGCTTTATATTCGGGCCGGCGATTGGCGGGATTTTTTCACAATCAAACTTAAGCACTCCGTTTTACCTTGCTGGCGCCACATCGCTGCTTACGTTCCTGCTCGTCACGTTTGTCCTGAAAGAATCTCTGACCCCTGAACAGCGCAGCCATCAGGCGAAGGAAAAAACGTCTTTATTGAAGGCATTCAACGGACCGGTATCTGTCCTGTATATCCTTCAGCTTTTTGTGTCTCTCTCATTGTCAGGCCTCGAAGCAACCTTTGCGTATTTTGCAGCAGAGAAGGCCGGACTGGAATCGGTTCAGCTGGGCTATATTTTCATGATTATGGGACTTGCCGGCGCGATCGTCCAGGGAGGATTGGTAGGGCGAATGACCAAGAAATTTGGTGAAGGTGCCGTCATTCAGCTCGGAATCATCATTTCAGCTATCGGCTTTGGTTTGATATTGCTGATCAACGGTTTCGGTACTGCAGCCCTCTTCTTAACGATCTTCGGTGTCGGAAACGGGCTTATTCGCCCAAGTGTATCATCCCTTCTTACCAAGAAATCGACTGCAGGACACGGCAGCACGACCGGCTTGCTGTCATCGTTTGACTCACTTGGCA
The DNA here is from genome assembly GCF_057785455.1 of Mesobacillus sp. Lineage (NCBI taxonomy): Bacteria > Bacillati > Bacillota > Bacilli > Caryophanales > Bacillaceae > Mesobacillus > Mesobacillus sp. The sequence goes on along the minus strand of NZ_JBYNSB010000011.1, from coordinate 8,867 downwards.
GGATTATCGGCCCTCCATTGGGAGGATTCCTGTTCTCGATTGCGATTGGCATGCCTTATATTTCGGGTGTGATTTTATCCGCCATCGCTCTTATCCTTTATCAAGTCTATAACACAAGAACGAAAAATTCTTTTTCTGCCAATGTATAAAACAGAGAAGGAGGACGGCTTCAATGCCGTCCTCCTTTTTTATGGTTCTGTTACATTTGCCGCTTCCGCTGTTTCGACCATTGGCAGGCGTATTGTTATTATCGTCCCTTCATTCAATTTGCTCTGATAAAAGATGGAGCCGTTGTGCTGCTTGATGATTTTATGGCAGATCATTAAGCCCAGGCCCGTCCCCTTTTCTTTTAGCGTGTAAAAGGGTTCTCCCAACCGCGGAAGCAATTCTTCCGGAATTCCGCAGCCCTCGTCCTGAATAGCGACGATGCAATGGCTATCCTGCTCTCTATACAGGCTGACTTTGATGGTCCCGCCTTTAGGCATCGCCTCCATCGCATTCTTGAAGATATTCAGGAAGACCTGCCTGATTTGATTCTTTTCGCAGGTGATATAGAAATCCGCTTCCTGATAGCTTTTTACAAACTGGATATCCTTCATATTGGCCTGGGGCGACAGCAGTTCAATCGTATTTTCAAGAAGGATCTGCAAGTTCTCTTGATTAAGCTGAATGGCCTGGGGCTTGCCCAGTGACAGCATTTCACTTGTGATCGTTTCAATCCTGTCCAGTTCGCTTAGCAGTAAGTCATTAAAATTAATAGAGCTATCCTCTTTTTTATAGAGCTGCACGAATCCCTTTATGGTTGTAAGAGGATTTCGAATTTCATGGGCAACACCCGCTGCCAGTTCGCCAACAATTGAAAGTTTCTCAGATTGCAACAGGATTTCTTCGGCTTTTTTCCGTTCGGAAATATCCCGGCTGATGATCACAATATGTTCAATGGTCCCGTCTTTCCCGATGACAGGCATAGAGCGTGATTCAAACTCGATGCAGCAGCCGTCTTTATGGAGCATTCGGAATTCCATCGGGTGTGATTCCATATCTGTGATTATTCTTTTAATTGTGTTTTGAAAACCGCTTATGTCATCAGAATGGATAAACTGCAGGAATCCCTTAGCCGCCAGTTCCTCCAGTGAATAGCCTAAAGATTTTTCATGCGACGGCGACAGATAGCTGATTCTGCTGTCCTGGTCCACTACCATGATTAAATCTGATGTATTTTCAGCAATCAGACGATATTTTGCCTCGCTTTCCTCCAATGATCTCTCGACTTTCCTTTTCTCAGAAATAATCCGATATAATTTTTCGTAAGACTCAATCAGCAATCCGCCAATCATTACTCCGAGCACGATAAAAAGAAGATACTGAAGATGGAAAACCGGATCGTTTCGAAAAACATTGAATATCAGCGGTACCGTCACGATGTATATGCAGATATAAGATGCTGTCAATATAATGGTTCTTTTTAAAGGCGCTGCATTAAAAAATCGCCTATGTAAAAATGTGAACGAAACCATAATGACCAGCCAGCCTGTTATGGCAGGCAGCCAATTTTCACTCGCAATCAGCCTGCTGACAATGACAAAGATTCCCGTTATTGACCCTGCTGTGGGTCCAAGATATGCAAAAACTAAAATTAAGATTGCATATCTAATATCATATGTAAATCCATTCAGCTGAAACGAAAGGCCTACGAGAACGGATGATACAAGCCCTGCATATAACCCTGCCCAGACAGGCAGCTGTTTTAACGGTTTATGGTTGATAAAAGAACGGATGATTAATGGTGTACTGACTAATAAAGAAAAAATGGAGAGATTAATTAAATAGTCTAAGAAAATCAATAGACCCCCACCTATTTTCATAATTTTCACACATTAATAATAAACCACTATTATTATCTTTGCCATAGTATTTTATTCTCGCAGGATATTTATTGAAATATTTTAATTATTCAATGATATTTACTGACAATATTTCGCTTTTCGTAGTAAAATTAGATTACTAAAGGAGGAGATTCATATGAATAAAACCGTTGAAAAACGCCTTTTTCGTTCAGAGGTTCCCGGGGAACTGACATGGGATTTGGATGATTTATTTGTCTCTGACCAGTCCTGGGAATCTGCACTTGAGGAAATTTCAGCAGATGTGAAAAAGGTCAGCGATTATAAGGGCACATTGCATAGCGGAGCTGACGCGCTGCTAACCTGTCTTGAAGCCCAGGAAAAGCTATTCGAGAAACTGACTAAAGTCCGTACATATGCAAGTTTGAAGCAATCTGCCGATGGCACTGACCCACTAAACCAGGCAAATTCTGCAAAGGCTGCTTCCGTTGGTACAGAAGCACAGGCTGCTTTGTCATTTATATCTTCTGAAATCCTGGAGCTTGAGGAAGGCACTGTGGAGAAGTTCCTCGACGAGGAGCCAAAGCTTGAGCCATTCCGGAAAAACCTTCTTGAACTGCTGGAAACAAAGAAGCATAAGCTATCTCCCGAAACTGAGGAAGTATTGGCCTCACTCGGTGAAGTCCATGCTGCTCCCTATAAAATCTATGAAATGGCCAAACTGGCTGATATGTCTTTTTCGCCTATTGAAGATGAGCAGGGCAATGAGCTGCCTGTTTCCTTTGCCCTTTTCGAAAGCAGATATGAATTCTCACCAGATACTGATGTCCGCAGAAAAGCATACGATTCTTTCGTAGACACACTTAAACAATACAAAAATACAATCGCGGCAACGTACGCTACAGAAGTAAAAAAGCAGGTCACATTAGCCCGCCTGCGTAACTACGAATCTGTCACCCATATGCTGCTTGAGCCTCAGCAGGTCACATTGGAAATGTACAACAACCAGATTGATATCATTTATAAAGAGCTAGCGCCACATATGCGCCGCTTCGCCCAGCTGAAAAAGAAAGTTCTTGGCCTGGATAAAATGATGTTCTGTGATCTAAAGGCACCTTTCGAACCGGATTTCGATCCAAAAATCACCTATGAAGAAGCAAGCAAGGTCATCTCAGAGTCATTGAAGGTCATGGGTACTGAATATGTGGAAATGGTCGAGAAGGGCTTTAAGGAACGCTGGGTTGACCTTGCAGATAACGTCGGCAAATCTACTGGTGCCTTCTGCTCTAGCCCATATGGTTCACATCCTTACATCCTGATTACATGGGCAGACAATATGAGGGGCTGCTTCACGCTTGCCCATGAGTTTGGCCATGCAGGACATTTTTATTTAGCCAATAAGCATCAGCGCATCATGAATGTCCGTCCTTCCATGTACTTCATCGAAGCGCCGTCGACAATGAATGAAATGCTATTGGCACAGCATCTGCTTAATGAACACAAAGACGATCAGCAGATGCGCCGCTGGGTCATCCTTCAGCTTTTAGGAACTTATTATCATAACTTTGTCACTCATTTGCTTGAAGCGGAGTACCAGCGCCGGGTTTATGCGCATGCTGAGGCCGGAAAAGCATTGACTGCAAAAACACTGACAGAGATCAAAGCAGACGTCCTGACAGGCTTCTGGGGAGATACAGTGGAAATCGATGAAGGAGCCAGCCTAACATGGATGCGCCAGCCGCATTACTATATGGGCTTGTACCCTTACACATATTCAGCTGGTTTGACTGCCTCTACTGCCGTTGCCCAGTTGATCCAGGAAGAAGGCCAGCCGGCTGTCGACCGCTGGCTCGAGGTGCTCCGCGCGGGCGGCACCATGAAGCCTCTTGAACTGTTAAAGCATGCTGGCCTTGATATGTCAACGCCAGAACCGGTCCGTAAGGCCGTTGCTTATGTTGGTTCGTTAATCGACGAGCTGGAAAACTCTTATCAATAATGCAACAAAAAGGAACCCCTCGGCTCTGAGGGATTCCTTTTTTGTTACTTATTCATTTTGGCGAGGAAGTCACCAAGAAGATCGTCTAAATCTTCATCCGTTTCTTCGGCAGACTCTTCCGAATCCTCGTTTTGTTTCATAGATTCCCAGCTGAACGAATCAAGGTCATCCTCAAAAGGATCCGTTTCCGCCGAGGAAGCCGTTTCTTCTGCTGCAGCGATACTGCTGTTATCCTGTATCGCTTCAAAAGTTGGATATACAGTCTCTTCCTGCAGATAGAGCGCCTCATCGATTTCAGTTGATTTACTGTTCAATGAAGCAAGCAGGGCGGTGGCCCGTATCGGGTCCGTTAACAGGTGATACACAATATTACCAAGCAGGGCCTCTGAATGCTCGTGCTTGATCCAATCCCGTTGTGATTTACTTAAATTACGAGGAAGAGGAATAGTGATCGTTTCGCGTTCCCTGGAAGAAGAACTGCCAACGCCCTGCATAACAAATTCAGCGATCTTGCTCGAGAAATTCCTTCTCTCTGTTTCCTTTAGCTTTTGCAGATGCCTCAATATATGGTCCGGCGTGTCTGAAGGAACACGAAATGACAGGGCTTGTCCTCTTTTTATCTCGTTTGGGTTGGTTTTTTTCATAAAATCACCTTATCTTTAGCTTTTTACAGGCTCAGAAGCAGGTTTACTCTTTTCTGTTTTCTTCACATAATCCATGATCAGCTTGTAGTATGCATTTGCCATCATCCAAATGCTTTCTTTTTCGTCTTCGAAAAATTCAATGTTGTAGCCATCAAGATTATTGTTCAATGTTTTGATATATTCCTTCAGTACTGTTGCACCACCGCCGACAAAATAGCAAATTTCAGTTTGAGAGTTCTTTGCCCACACATTGCGAAGCAGGCGGTATTGCTTTTTAGCCAGTTCAAGAAGGATGCGGTCCGTAATATCATGTACGCTTGTGCGGCTTCCCTTGACCATAATATGGTTGCGGTCATTCTTGCGGGTGATGATTTCCACTACATCTCTGCGGCTGTCCAATTCAACGCCATGCTTGCTGCGGATTTCTTCCCTGATTTGTTCCAATGCTTCAGAAACGCCAAGATTGAAGCCCTGTGCTTTGTCATCATCCACATTTCTATTTTTAATAACTGCAATATCAGTTGATAAACCGCCAATATCCTGGATCAGGATTCTGCGGTCAATCAAATCCTTATTGATGATCTTGAGGCTGTTATCCATCACTAGATTGATATAAGCTGCAAAGCCTTCAGGATAAACTTTTACTTCATCAAATTTAATATTAACCTTTATACCTTGGTATTTTGGAGTCACAAGGAATTCTACCTGGTGGACAGAACCAACCAGCTTTGAACGGTAGCCTGCATCCTTGCCTTCTTTTACTTCACGAAGCGGAAGGCCTGTTCCAAGTGTGTAGTTTGCATCAATGACATTTTTATTTTTGGTGAAGAGTTTGCCATTTTCTTCTCTGACTGCATCCAATGCAAGTGTTGCAAAAAGCATGATCAATGTCTGATCTTCCTCTGACTTGCTGCTTCCTGGGTCCAACTCGGTAGCATTATCACTCTTAGTTGCCAGATTGCCGACACGATAAATAGCATTATTATCTTTCAGGGCAGGGGAGTGGACTTTGATGTGGATACCATCAAGCGGATCCTTTGTATCCAGTTCCTCGATTCCGATAACCGGCCGGTCTTCTGTGTCTCTCGCAATGATATTTGGGATATTCAATTCGAAATCAACGTCTCCAAATATCGCTTTAATAGAATCATTACCTACATCGACTGCTGCAATTCTGGATTTTGTCATTCATATCATTCCTTTTCATTAATCTAAGTAAATTATGTATCTACTACTATTTTAAAGGTAAAGGGAATTAATAGATACTGCAATAAAAACAGGTGAAAAGAAATATATTTGTAAACATGTAAACAAGACGTAAACACAACCACATTTGTATACACAATTGTACACAACGACGACAAATCTGTATACATATTGATTTACCAACATGTGTACACTTTTGTATACATGTAAACAGAATTGTGCACTTATTGTTTACAAAATGTTTACAAGTACACAATATTGTATACATCGTCAGAATCCTTGTATTTTTCCCTAAAATTCCCATTCGTTCCACTCCCCTCCCCTGCCGGATTCCGGCCTGTTTTTTATTTCATTCTCCACGTTCTGATTTTTCCGATGAAAAATAGAATGGAAATAGTGTGAATATATCAGGTGATTTTAGGAGGAAAAAAGATGAAGATACAAAGATTGGGACATGCGATGTATGTATTAAAAAGTGAAGAAGGAAAGAAATACTTAATCGATCCGTTTTTTGATCTTAACCCTGGTTTTCCTAAGCATTTAAATACGGCTGAATTTTTCAAATCAATAGATTGTGTATTGCTGACTCACGGACATTTTGACCATACTAGCGGCCTGGCCAAATTGGTTGAGCACAAGCCAGATATAATGATCATAGCCCAATACGAACTGGCCATGATCCTGCTTCAGCAAGGGATCAAAAACGTCCTGCCTATCAATATAGGCGGCTCGGCAGCATTTGATGAATTAACGATTACAATGGTCCAGGCAAATCACACATCCTCCTATGGCGAGACAGAAGGAAGCCCTGTATATGCAGGTCTGGCTGCAGGCTATATTTTTGATTTTAAGAATGATTTTACAGTCTATCACTCCGGAGATACGGGCTTAATGGAGGATATGAAGCTGATCCAGGAGTTCTATGACCCGGAAATCGCCATTCTTGCTTCTTCAGGACATTTTACAATGGGGCCAAGGGAAGCTGCATACTCTGTAAAAAAACTATTGGATGTTAAGTATGTCATTCCGAGCCATACCTTCCCTTCACAAGAAACAGCCCCCTCCCCTGAGACCCTGAATCAGTTATTGCAGGCTTTCCCTGTCGTTGGGTTTATGGTGGATAAAGATCAGGAGCTGGCTGAGCTATTAAAGGATTATAAAAAGACAGAGGTTATTGTCCTTGGTTACGGGGAAGAGAAAGAGTTCACTAAAGGATAATCAGGATAAGGCCCAAGCACCTAGCTTAGGGCCTTTTTCCTCCCCCAAGGAGGAAATCCCTTTAAAAGCTTGAATAGATATTAGTGAATACTCAATAAGGGGTCTTAAGAATGTCTAACACACTAGAAAAAATTGATACGATAATCGTAGAAAATATGAAAAATAATCAGATACCCGGTGCTGCGGTAGCTGTCATCAAAGATCATGAAGTGATTTTAGCAAAGGGTTTTGGCAGGAATGCTGCTGAAGAATGGGGAATGCCGATTCGAACAAATACCCTTTTCCGCATCGCTTCGGTCAGCAAGCTGTTCACAGGTACGGTCATGATGAGGCTTGTTGAGAAAGGCATATTGGATTTAGACAAAACCGTCCAGCATTATGTCCCCTGGTTCACCACATCAAACCCTGGACTGTCTGAAAAGATCACAATCAGAATGCTGCTAACACACTCATCAGGGCTGCCTACAGGTGACGACACACGGTTTAAATATGATGAGGCTGCTCCCCTGCTGTACATGAAGGAAGTTGTGCCAACCCTGCCAATCCTTTTTGAGCCAGGCACCGCCTATTCTTATGGTAACCACGGCTTGAATATTGCAGGTTTTGTCGCAGAACAGGTAACAGGGAAGCCATTCGCTTCCCTGGTGCAGGAATTGCTCTTCAAACCGCTGAATATGAATCAGACAACCTATGATCCTTTGAAGGCGATGACCTATCCATTGGCTCTTCCTCACGAGAAAGGTGAGGCCGGAGAGCTTTCGGTGGCTCATCAGTTTTATGATGTTGTCGCAAGCTATCCTTCTTATTATGCTTTCTCTTCCATTGATGATCTTTGTAAATTTGCCTTGATGCATCTTAATGAGGGAGTCTATCAAAATTCCGCTATTCTTTCTGCTGACTCTATTAAAGAAATGAGAAGCCAGCAAAGCAAATGGTACAATACAACCGATGGCGGCTGCGGGATTTCTTTTTTCAAGGAAACTAAGGATGGGATCGACCGCTACTGGCATTACGGGCAGTACAGCAGCCAGTATTCAAGCCAGTTCATTCTTGTTCCGGAAAAAGGAATTGCCGTGATTGCACTGGCAAATGGCGAGAATATCTTTCAAGCCGGTTATGATATTGTCGACGAGCTGCTCGCTGAATCGCCTTCGGAAGCTGCCATTCACCCAAGCGAATCTGGCAAAGGGGATGTGGACTGGGACCATTATGAAGGAGTTTATTTACACAGCTATTATGGATTGATGGAAATCAGATCGGATGAGTCAGGACATGCTCTCATCTACGAAGACCAAGAGTATTTGCTCCAGCCTTTTAATTCAGATACCTTTTTAGCCCTGGATCAGGAAGGACAAATCGCCTTTAATGTCGGTTTTCCGGCCAGTGCTGGGCTCCAGTCCATTAAAAGCATTGTTGTCAATAGCAAGGCCTGCCCAGAATTTAAAACTGTTTACACCCCTTCCCAAGAGGACTGGAATAACTGGGAAGGACAATACTCTGATGGAAGAGAAAGCTACGAAGTCTGGATTCAAGGAGAAAACTTGATGATTAAAGACGTTCAAAATAATATGGAGTTAAGCGGAAAAGCGATTGCCCATAACCAATTTTTGACGAAGGAATATGGCCTGGTAAACTTTGTAGAAATTAATGGCCATATCAATCTTGAATTTGATTTTGCATGGCGCTATCCGAAGCAGCGCGTTCCTGCTCTGTCTTGCTAAAGAAAGCTCTGTTAAACAAGGCTGTTGATTTTCGTTCCAGGCGCTTCGCTTTCCTCTGAAAAATTATGAAAAAGCCCAACTGCCGGCTTTTTCAAGGGCAAATTTTTCTTGGGGCGTGCGGTGAGCCTCCTCGTCGCTTTGCTCCTGCGGGGTAAAATGGCCATGCTTTTCGGGCCATTTCTACCTGGGTCTCACCTGTCCCGCTTCATCCCGAAAGAGTCTACGCGCCTGAAACGAA
>NZ_JBYNSB010000010.1:0-2357 GCF_057785455.1 Mesobacillus sp. | reverse complement strand
CTTCTAACGCCCATTACTATCCATACCCTTGTAGAATATCCTTTGCAACTATCTACCGCCCATTATCTTTTATTTATAATTCTGACTTATATGGCAACTTCGCACTTTTTAAAGGCAGCACAGTTAAAGCTATCTCCATATATTACTAAGCCGCTTATTATAATTGTTTCAGGTGCTTACATATTTTTCGCAACATATACAGTAGCAACCTTTAATGCATATAATGGCCTTGTGAGATGGTATATAGATTATATGGAAACAGGAAAAGGTTCTGACGAGGATATAAAGCCGTCTATGAAAAATCTGTATCTAAAAAACTGGTCAGTACCAATGTATATGTTTGCAAGGGCTGAAGATGCTGTAAAAGATATAGAGAGTAATAAAGACTTCCTCGATGATTTCCTCAAATGGAGCAATTCCGAAAAACAGAGGCTTCCTGTCATGCCTGTCTTTTACCACGATGCCAGAGTCCTGTTTTTGATGGGCATTCACTACAAGCAGCATTTTTATTTCGATGAGGCAATGAAGACAGTGGAGGAGGGGCTTCTGCTGTATCCGAATAATGAGGATTTAAAAAAGTTGAGACCTAAAATAGTTGCCGAGGCATTTAAGGCGATTTTTGACGGATTTCAACGAGGAAAGAAGGACTAATCCCATTGTTTGACACGGCTCTTATGTTTTGATACCATAGAATTATTATGATTTGCAAAGAAACAATGAAACAAAATCGGAAAATCAAAAAACTATTAGCTCATAACTCTAAACTCATAACTCTAAACTCTAAAAATGGTTTTACCCTCGTTGAGCTTGCAATGGTGCTGGTGGTGATAGGGCTTCTTATCGGCCTGGGTATGAGCCTGATAGGGCCGTTGACAAAGAGGGCGAAGCTGATAGAGACGAGGGAGGCGGTCAAGCAGCAAAAGAAGCTGTGCTTGGATATGCGGTGAAAAAAGGGTTTGTGCCTACTGAAAGCGGCGACCCGCTTGGAATAGCTGGGGCAAGGCGGCTTGATTCGTGGACAAGACAGATTTTATATTCGGCATTTAATAATCTGGAAGGTTCGGGCAATTCATGCAGTGTAACTGAAACGGATATATCGGTAATAGAATGTAATGACGATAATTGCTCCGCTCCTCTTACCAAGCGGAATATTGTTTTCATAGTTTACAGTACTGGTGAAGACGGCAACGGAGCAGGCACTACAACTGCACCTACAGGTGTTGCCTGTCCTACGGCAAACTGTTTTTATGTAAGGACACAGGGATCAACTTATACAGATGGCGGTGTTACCTATGAATATGACGATATTGTGCAGTATGTTTCATTAGACGAGATAAGGTCATTGAGGGGATGCCCGCAGCCATTGAGAATAACATCGCCTGCTTCATTACCAGAAAGTGAGGAGGATTCTTTTTATTCATATTCGATGCAGGCAATAGGAGGAGTGCCTCCTTATACTTGGGGAGAAGACGGGTCGTTATGGGAAGGAAGCGGGCTTTCGCTGAATGAATCAGGGCTCATTTCTGGAATGCTTAATTATAGAGATGTACCTCCAAACACCGGAGAGCTTGCCCCTGCTAGAACCGAATGCAAGGAAACTATTAGCATAAAGGCAGCAGAGCTGAAAGTAACTGATTCTGCGGGCGGCACATATACATCTACATCCACAAATCTTTTTACGATTTCTGTAAGACCAAAGCCGCTTTCGATTAATAATACAGAAATGCCATCTACAACGGTAGGTGCAGTTGCCGCTACCTTTGCTACCTTAACAGGAACCGGAGGAAAATCAAGTGATTATTCATGGAGTATTTCAGGCAATCCGCCATGGCTATCGGTAGATTCTGCAACCGGTGTTTTGAGTGTTAATAATCCTACTTCGGCTGGTACTTATAGCTTTACAGCCACCTTATCAAATAGCGACTGCAAGACTTCGACTTCAAAAATGTTCACTATAACAGTTAATCCCGCTGCTGCGGGTTCGCCAACCTGCAGTCTTTCTGCGAATCCAAGTTCTATGCCGAGGCCAGGAACAACTGTTCTCACATGGTCTATAACTAACGGCCCTGCGAGTGGGACATTCAGCATTTTACGCGGAAGCGCATCGCTTGGAGGTTGCAGCGGAACATTTTCTAATTCTTATGGAGGCAATTGCACGACAGGAAATGTAAATTCTAATACAACCTTCCAGCTTGCTGTAACTAATACAAATGGAACTGGTCTTTGCGCCGTTACTGTGAATACACGTGGGAGACCAATAGAACCTTTGAAATAGGGAAGCGTGTTGTGACTACTTATATTGTGCTATATAAATGGACAAACCTATAAGATTTGACAGGCATGCAAGGAGGAGGATG
>NZ_JBYNSB010000009.1:0-72407 GCF_057785455.1 Mesobacillus sp. | reverse complement strand
GGTGTAATCACCATTTTTATATGCGGTTATTGCTTCATATTTAAACTGACTAGAATAATATCTATTGGACACAAAAAGCTCCCCCTAAGTGAAAACAGATTTTTATTTTTTAATCTGTCTACCTTAGGGGGAGCTTATCAATATTCAGCACCTGCCCATTTACTTATTTCTCCTTGTCACTTGGGAAGCTGACACCCATTTGCCTCCTGGCTTCATCAAGAATTTTCATCGTGATTCTTGAGTTCTCCAGTGAGTTGTTCTCTGATTCTGTCTTCCCAGCTTGAATCAGATTAATGAACTCCTCTGCTTCATAAAACATATTATCCTCAATTTGCTGCCTCGATAAGTCCTCCGTCCTGCCATCACGGTATAGAATTTCTACTTTCTCAGGCGTACTGATTTTATCGATTCGAATATTCCCGTCTTCTCCATGGATTTCAGAAGGCAGAGACGAATTCGTGATTTTCGAGAACATGATGACCGCATCCATTTCATCGTACTTTAGCAAAAGGCTGCCTTCCCCATCCACACCTGATTCGAGGACATAGCCAGTTGCCTGGATGCTCTTTGGCTCGCCGAATAAAACGACAGCTGGATAAATGCAGTAAATCCCGATATCCATCAGTGAACCTGCTGAGAAATTTGGATTGAAGGCATTCAGTACCGTCCCGTCTTTATACGCATCATAGCGGGATGAATACTGACAGTAGCTCCCGAAATATCTTCTTATCTTTCCGATTCTGGAGAGATTCTCCTGGACAGACTTGAAGTTTGGCAGCAATGTAGATTTCAGTGCTTCCATCAGCAGCACATTATTTTTTCTGGCTATTTGGATCATTTCTTCAAGCTCGCTGCTATTCGAAGCAATCGCCTTCTCGCAAAGGACGTGCTTGCCATTTTCCATGAAGGCAATGGCCTGGCTCGCATGCAGCGAGTTAGGGCTGGCTATGTAGACCGCATCAACGGCCTCGCTTTTTGCCATTTCTTCCAGGCTGGTAAAAGTAAGTTCGACACCGTATTTGCCTGCAAACGCACGGGCTTTCTCTTCTGTGCGGGAATAAACCGCTGCCAGCTGGAAATCCTGATGATTTTTTGCCCCTGAAATAAAGGCCTCCGTAATCCAATTGGTCCCCACTACTCCGAAACGTACCACTGTAATCATCCTTTCCTATAAAAACAAAGTGTTTGAAATTATGTAATAAAAAAGCAAAAGCTGGAGGCATTGCCTGCAGCTTTCTTCTTCACCATTCTATCTGAAGGGCAGTTCGATCACAAACTTTGTCCCTCTTCCGTGCTCACTTTCCACATGAATATCCCCATCATGCATTTGGACAAGCTGTTTCACAATCGACAGGCCCAAACCAAATTCACCAAATGGGGTGCTCGTTCTCGAAATATCAGCCTTATAAAAACGATGCCAGATTTTTTCTATCTCCTCTGGCTGGATTCCAATGCCAGTGTCCTCAATTTCAATGAGTGTCTTTTCATCCCCCATCCTGCCGCGGAGAAAAATCGTACCATTTTCGGTAAATTGGATGCTGTTTTTTGCAATATTAATGAGAATTTGGACGAGGCGGTCATAGTCTGCATTCACCATCACGTCTTCATCCGCTTCAATCACAATTTGATTATTGCGCTCTTCTGCCTGGAGATCAAGCTGGTCCTTGATGATTTCAAACACCTCGATCAACTCAATTTCCTCTTTCATAAGCTGCACCTGGTTGGATCGGATTTTATCATAATCAAGGTTCTCATTCACCAGCCGGATCAGGCGTTTCGTTTCCTTGCTGACAAGGTTAATGCCTCTTTCTTTTTCAGCTTCGGGGATCATGTCATTCTTCAAACCCTCGATCACCCCGCTGATTGTCGTCAGGGGTGTGCGCAATTCATGAGAGACATCAGCCATGAATTGCCGGCGCCGGTTCTCAAGGCTTTCAATTTCTGACTTAGATTCATCAAGCTTGCTGACCATCCTGTTAAAATCCTTCGCCAGTTCCCCGATTTCATCAAAATCAGAGGAAGGTACACTTACGCTATAATCTCCAGCCGACACTAAGGATGTTGCCTCCTGCAGTCGCTTGATCCTGTTCACATGGATCCGTGACAATAACCAGCTCAGCAGGAATGATACTGCCAGTGCGATTAGGACGGTATACAATAGATATTTATTGATTTCGCCAATCATTTCCCTGGCGCCGCTAATCGGGGATATCAGCAGGATTCCTCCGATGAAATTCCCTCTGTCTAAAATAGGAAGGACCACAAGTGTTACATCCTGGTCATAGCGCTCAAGCACATACTTTTCGATGATCGGCTTGCCGTTCGTAAGCTTTCGCCATTCAGTCTCGGTCAATTCAAGTGCAGGCCCTCGCCATTTGATCGGATTCAGGAGACGGGCATTTTCATCAAACACACTGAACTGAATATCCCGCCCGAATAACACCCTCGCATACTGGTTAATGATCTGGTCTGCACGCTCGTTTCCCCGCTGCAGATCCCTGCGGATGTTTTCTCCGTAGGATATCAGCTCTTCCGTTTTATTTTCATAGACTAGCGTCTCAACATAATGGGTGAAAACCAGGCTCAGCAGAAGGAATGCCACGATAATGATGCTGATATGGCTGATGAATTGCTGGTAAATATACTTAACCTTCATTGCCATCTACCGATTCATCAAATTTATAACCCACTCCCCAGACGGTATGGAAAAATGGCTGCTCCTCAGTGCCGATTTTCTTCCTCAGCCGCTTGATATGCACATCGACGGTGCGCTCGTCACCATAATATTGATAGCCCCAGACGCGCTCCAGCAGCTGTTCCCTCGTGAATACCTGGCGCGGATGCTGCGCGAAAAAGGAAAGCAGGTCAAATTCCTTGGGAGTCAGGTTGGAAATGGGGGTGCCATCAAGAAAAACCTCACGCGTATCTTTGTTGATTTTTATCCGGGACGAGCCTACGAGCCCTTTTTCTTCTGGCTGCTGCTTTTGGTAACGGCGTGCGACTGCCTTGATCCTTGCCATCAGGGCCAATGGGCTGAATGGTTTCGTCACATAATCATCAGCGCCCATCTCAAGTCCAAGCACCTGATCGGATTCACTGTCTTTGGCAGTGAGCATGATGATCGGAATGTCACTGCCCTCCTGCCTGATCTTCCGGCACAGCGCGACGCCATCCATGCCCGGCAGCATCCAATCAACAATCAGCAAATCCCAGCTGCCATTTTTGAATGCCTCATACCCTTTAAGGCCATCATGGACAAACTGCCCTTGAATTCCCTCTTTTAAAAAGAACATCTCAATCATTTCACAGACACTTTCATTATCCTCAATCACAAGAATTTTCATGTTAATCTCTCCATATCCGGAAATCTGTTATTAATTAACATAAAACGGAATAGCTAGAGAATCAACTCATTTGGCTATTCTTACAGATTAATTAATGATTTGGACATAGTTTTTTCATATTTCCCGGGGATGGTTGGTACGTTTTTTTGAAGTGATAGCAATTGATACCTGGTCAGCCATTTTTATTGAGGGCAGAGCAATTATAAAGATTCTTGATTACCTGATAAAGCATTTCTTTCCACGCAGGACATCTATAAGGCATCTAGTTTACCTCCCCCGGCGTTTTTCTTCCATGGAGGGCATCTATAAAGCTTTTAAATTACCTCATCAGGCCTTTTACCTCCCTACAGGGCAACTATAAAACCTTAAGATTACCGCCTCGGGCGTTTTCACTCAATCAGGGCATCTATAAATGGCCAAGCACACAAAAAGCCAGCTCAACCACCTGAGCTGGCTTTCACCTAAGTTAATCTTTCTTCACTGGCAATCCTTCTTTTTCCCAGGCAGAGAAGCCGCCTTCGAGATTGAGGACTTCCTTGAAGCCGTGCTTTTGCAGCAGGCTTGTGCCTATGGCTGAGCGTGCTCCTGACTGGCAGTGGGCGATGATTTTCTTGTCTTTTGGAATCTCATCCAGCTGATCTGTCAGTGTACCAAGCATTAAATGGTGCGCACCCGGGATGTGTCCGCTGTCCCACTCGCTTTGGTTTCGCACGTCGATGACAGCATAATCTTCGGTTTCCATCAGTTCTTTTGCCTTGCTTGCTGTAACATTTTGATACTCTTCCTGATTACGCCCTAGTTCGTTTGCATCTATATAGCCAGTAACCTGGTCGAGACCGATTGATTGAAGGGATTTCTTGATTTCAGGCAGTTTTTCCTGATCTGCAATCAAGACGATATCTTTGTCATAGCTCAATAGCCAGCCTGCCCAGTTTGTGAATGATTTGTTATAAGGGATGTTGATGGTTCCCTCTGCATGACCTTCAGCAAATTCCTTCGCCTGTCGGGTGTCGACGACTGCAGCGCCAGCTGTGTCAGCCAGGGATACCTTTGGTGTTTCTTCCTTGCGCAGCAGCTCAGGCCCGGTTTTGTTCAATTTTTTCATCTGGGCAAAGTACTTTGGCGGTTCAGGCTGACCTGCCAGCAATTCTTCTACAAACTTTTCCTCTTCATTGACCTGGAAAGCCCAGTTGAATTTCTTTTCATAGCCTAATGTCGACATCGGAACGGCCCCGAGCGATTTTCCGCATGCGCTTCCTGCGCCGTGTGCTGGCCACACCTGCAGGAAGTCGGATAGCTTTTCGACCTTGCGGAGTGATGCAAACATATCGCGTGCCCCAGATTCGGATGTGCCTGTCACTCCAGCTGCTTTTTCAAGTAAATCAGGGCGCCCTACATCCCCTACGAACAGGAAATCTCCTGTAAAAATACCCATCGGTTCATTTGCGCCGCCTCCCTTATCGGTCAGCAGGAACGATATGCTCTCAGGCGTGTGCCCTGGTGTATGAAGGACATCAAAATGAACATTTCCGACATTGAAGGTGGAGCCTTCTGTAAGCAGTTCATGTTCATATTGATCGACATACTGATATTTCCAATCCTTGTCGCCTTCATCAGAGACATAGAGCTTTGCGCCATTATGATGCGCCAGCTCCCGTGCACCTGATAAATAATCTGCATGGATATGTGTTTCTGTAACAGCCGATATGTTGAAGCCTTCTTTTTTTGCTACATCCAGATAAGGCTGGATGTTTCTGGCCGGGTCAATGACAATGGCCTCACCCGTCCGCTGGCATCCAATCAAATAGGACATATGTGCAAGCTGCTCATCGAAAAATGATTTGAAATACATAATAATTCCTCCTCTTCAGTTTAATTTCGTCAATTTGGTTTTTATGATTACTAATGTTCTCTATACCCCGTACCATATTACTTAAAAAGTTTTATGCGGATATCTTCGATTCCAAAATATACCTATAAGTGTATTTTACCCTGAAATTATGACCGCTTACAAATAATAGCATTAAAAAACCCGCTCTATTTTATAGAACAGGTTTCCTCGTAAGATACAAATATAGAAAAATTGAAGCTAATACAGATAATGCCGAGGCAATGTAAATGCTGCTGTATCCAAGCCAGTGGCCGATCTGGCCGAATGCCATCGCGCCGATTCCAACGCCCAGATCGAAAAAGGAGAAGAAGGTTGCATTTGCCATTCCCTTCCTGTTCAGCGGCGCCTGCTCGACGGACCACGCCTGCAGTGCTGGCTGAACCGCGCCAAATCCGAAGCCGTAAAATCCAGCAGCGATGAACATGACAAGACTATTCGGGAGCCATGCCAGCAATACCATCGCGATCATGATCAAAGCTGCACCAGGAATAAAGATTGCCCGATGCCCTCTTTTATCATAAATCTTCCCGGCAGATGTCCTGGACAGCATTAAGAATATAGCAAAGATCAGAAAATACCATTGAATCCCCGAAACACCCTTCTGCGCGGAATAAATCGGCAGGAAGGATGTAATCCCACCGAAAGTGACCGTTATGAAAAATAGCAGAAAAGATGGATGCAGCGCGGTCTTTTCATAGAAATCCCACTTGTTCCTCTCCGTATCAGGCTGCATCTTCTCCACTTTTTTATAAGTAATTCTTGAGGCAAATAGAAAAGAAATCAAGCCAAGCACGGCACATACAAAAAACAGCTGCTTAAATGTAATAGCATCTGCAAGGGCGAGACCAAGCGAAGGGCCGAACGCCAGTGCAAGGTTTCCTGACAGGCCAAAATAGCCCATTCCCTCTCCTCTTCGCCGTGGCGGGATTAAATCAGTAGCTATCGTTCCGGATGCTGTTGTTGAAAAACCCCATCCTAAACCCTGCACGATCCTCATTAGGAATAGTAATCCTATCCCTAAAACAAATCCGTAAGATCCCACTGAGAGGACAAAAATAATAAGTCCTGTCAGGTATACAAACGCTCTTCCCTTTGTTTCCAGCAATCTTCCGGCATATGGGCGGACCAGCAAGGCCGAGAACGTAAAGATGCCTACGACAAAACCGATCAGTTGATCATTTCCGCCGAGATGCTCTACAAACAACGGGATGGTCGGCAATGTCATTTGAAAGCCAAGAAAGATAAAGAAGTTGGCCATGAGGATAAATACAAAGTCCCTGCTCCAAATTTTTTCTGACCCCTGATTTTGGGCCTGGGTCACTGCATTTGATTGTTTATCCATGTCGAAAGTATCTCCTTTCTGAATCAAAACCGGCTCTATCCATGCCTATCGGCGATCTGATTTTCTATTAGGGTGAACAAGTTTTGCTAACCTAATATGGCTTTTCCCTCTTTTTCATAATTATGTTCAAGATTCCGCCAATTTCTTGTTACTAATTTGTGAACAGTTTCACATTTCTGTCTCCTTAATTCCAGTTTCTGATATATTGTAAGTGTAATCAAACATTACTTATTTTTGAAGGGAAGCGATTCAGATGTTAGCTAAATGGTTAAGAGAAAACAATGGTGCCGCTGGCCTGCTGACAGTCATTCGGGTATGGCTTGGATATAACTGGATGACAGCTGGATGGGGAAAATTGACTGGAGAGGGCTTTGATGCAACTGGATACCTTAAAAATGCTGTAGCCAATCCGGTAAAAGGGCCGGATGGACACATGGTTTATGGCTGGTATGTATCTTTCCTGGAAAACATTGCACTGCCAAACGTTGATATCTTCAATTTCATCGTTCCGCTGGGTGAATTCCTGATTGGCCTTGGCCTGATCCTTGGATGCCTGACAACTGCCGCCATGTTCTTCGGCCTTGTAATGAACTTCAGCTTCTTCCTTGCCGGGACTGTATCTCATAACCCTACTGACATCTTCTTCGGCTTCATTATCCTGTTCGCTGGCTACAACGCTGGTAAATATGGCTTAGACAGATGGGTTGTTCCTTTCATCCGCAAAGCTGTCTTCAAAAAAGAACAAAACGCAGCGAACAACGCTGCTTAACTTTAAAACCACTTGATAAAAGGGCCTTTCATCAGGCTCTTTTTTTTGCGCATTCAGTTTTACTGCTGATAGATTCCCGCTTCCCCTAAAGCCTCCAGCTGGCGCACCTTTAGAACTTTGTTCGCAAATCAGACATATTGTTGTTGCTGTTTTGTGAACATACTTCCAGCCTTATCATCATTAAATCCAATTTCCATATAGTGTAGTGTAAGGCAATCATAAATGATTCTTGAGAGGATGCGATTGATATGTTCGCAAAATGGTTAAGAGAAAGCAATTACGCTGCTGGCCTGCTGACAGTGATCAGATTATGGCTTGGGTATAACTGGATGATGGCAGGATGGGGAAAAATGACTGGCAAAGGGTTTGATGCAACTGGGTATTTGAGCAATGCCGTGGCTAACCCGGTAAAAGGGCCGGATGGAAACATGGTATATGGCTGGTATGCATCCTTCCTGGAAAACTTCGCGCTGCCGAATGTCGACCTGTTCAACTTCATTATCCCGGTAGGTGAATTCCTGGTAGGTGTTGGCTTGATCCTTGGATGCTTAACAACTGCTGCTATCTTCTTCGGCTTAGTGATGAATTTCTCCTTCTTCCTGGCAGGTACTGTCTCTCATAATCCTACAGATATCTTCTTTGGCTTCATCCTCCTGTTCGCCGGCTTCAACGCTGGTAAATACGGCTTAGACAGATGGGTCATTCCATTCATCCGCAAAACAATTTTAAAAGATAAGGCTGGCGCATCACATAACAGCAAGTGACCTTCATTAACCAGCCTTCCCAGCAATCCCCGCATCGCAGCAGTTCCACAGAGCGCGATACGGGGATTTTATTTGTTTGGTATTCGTTGTACACTTTTCCAAAATTAGCTATAATTTATTTAATTAGCCCCCAGAATTGGAGCGATACGATGTTTAACTTTCAATCAGTTGATGCCGTCCATCTATTAAATAAAATATATGAAAATATCATTATTACAGATACAGATTTTAAGATTGTTTTCGTAAATCAATCTGCAAGACAGCTATTAACAAAAATCGGTCCTTTTTCAGAAATCAGCAATCCGGATGATTTTTTAAATAAGGATTTGCACCAATTAGAAGGTTTCCGTCAGCAAAATATCCTTGCCAAAGGGAATTACCCTCATACAGCCAAGATCAATTTTTTCAATAAATTTTCGGCATACATACATGTTGACACTCTGAAAAACCAGGATGGTGACAATCTCGGTTATATCCTGACATGGGAGGACGTAACGGAGTTTGAGAAAACGCTGGAGGAAAACAGGAAGCAGCTGCAAATCCTCGATATGCCAATCATTCCTCTATCTGTTGATACTGCTGTTCTCGTGCCGATAATGGGAAAATTGAACGAAGACAGACTGGAGCTATTGGAGAACAAGGTTCTGGCACACTGTGCTGAACACCAGAATGAGTATGTTATCTTCGATTTTACAGGCGTTTCAGAGGAATTGGATACTGCCAGCGGCTTCCGTCTTCAGCAGGTAGTCAATTCTCTTAAGCTGATGGGAGTCCAGTCAATATATGTAGGAATCCTGCCTGAAATGGCAAGGTCGATTGTCCTTGATGGCATTCAAGTAAATGTTCCAAGCTACAGTTCCTTCGTTCAGGGCATCCGCCATGTATGGAAGGAAACAGGCTATAAGCTTGTGAAATTGGAAGATTAATAATAATACCATGTCTTTTTCACAGACTCCCCTGCCAGATGCGCAGGGGATTTTCTATTCGAGTGGAAAAATACAGTCCAAATTAACGAAAAGATGTGGACCCCGGCGGGTAAACTTAGAGTTTGGCGAAAACAACGCGGATTTTGAGGTAAGCTGGTAAAACGTAACGATAATGGCACCGATTTCGGCGAAAAAATAATATATCGACGGACACGGCATGGATATCCAGGAAAACGAACGCCATATTGACGAAATCGAATGCGATATCGGCGAAAAAAAGAAAAAAACAATATATCGACGAAATTGACCCGGATATCGACGAATTGGAAATTATCAATGCAATTTTCCAGTTCAGGCATCTCCCCGCCCCGAAGATATCTGCGCAAAAAAGGCCAATCCGCACAACGGATTGGCCTTTTGCTACATTACGATAAATTTGAAAATGGTTAAACCGATCCCGATGAGGAAGCCGCAAACAGCTCCGTTCACCCTGATCCATTGAAGATCCTTGCCAATATTGTTTTCCATCATATCGATAAGGGTTTCGGTGTCGAGCTTGTCGAGATTTTCCCGTACCAGCTTGCCGACTTTGGAATGGTTCCTTTCAATTAAATCTGCAAGCTTGGTATGGAGCCAGCTTTCAAGAGCAGCTACTTTTTGCTCATCATTCTTAATTTCACTGATGAACTTGCTTACAAGCGGAATGACGTGATCATCCACAAAGGTTTCTTTTTCTATGAAGTCGATGGCTCGATTCTTTGATTTCACAAGCACATCTTTGATCTGGTGAGTCAAATCGAGTTCACTCACCATTTTATCCTTCCAGCCCTGGATTTCCTGCATCAATGCTTCCCGCTCACTGATACCGTCCAGTTCCTTGCGGATTTTCTCAAGGATCATATGCCTGTAGCGGTTATCGTTATTCTTGAGGTTGTTCATTCTTTTTAAAATGAACGATTGGAGCATATTGCCGATTTTTTCTTCGGTAATCATATTGCTGAAGGATTGAATCGCAAATTTCAATAATCCGTCTGCTTGCGTCGTTTCGATGGCCTGCTTGCCCAGCTTCCCAAGGACCAGCTTCGCTTCTTCTTTGGAAGCCCATTTCTCTGTCTCATTCAGCACATAGTTGAATGCCGCCTCATCGTATTCTTTTTCAAGAACATGCCTGGACGCTTTTTCTAACAGGACTGATACATCAGCAGATAAAAGAAAGCCTTTTATTTCGCTTTCAATCGCTGGAGCAAATCTTTCCACGTCTATTTTTTGTGCGGTTTCAAGACTGAAGTTCTGGATGCTTTTCTTCACAGATTCCGAATGAAGCTCTTTTTCCACCGTCTCAAAAATCTTATCCAGAACATGGATTTGCTTGAATTTATCCATGATGCTTTCTTTCGTCAGCCAATCGTTTTCAAGCATATTGATCAACGCGTTCGTTACCCTGTCACGATTTTTCGGCAAAAGGGCTGTATGCGGAATCGGAATTCCCAATGGGTGCCTGAATAATGCAGTGACAGCAAACCAGTCAGCGAGCCCGCCAACGAGTCCTGCTTCAAATCCTCCCATCAGCAGTTTTCCGATTAAAGAATCCTGGAACGGAATGGCGGCCAGAAAGCCGATTCCCATGATGGCCAGAGAAATGGCCGCTAAATGTCTGGACTTTTTATCTCGTGTATTCATAATTCTCCCTCTGTGTTTCTTTATGGTAGTACTTCATCAAAAACAAATCTCATCTACTATATTAACCAATTTATAGGGAACAGCGCTATAAAAATGAATAAGTCCCATATCCATACGGTCAATTCCGCATGATTATGGGACTTAATTAAGGAACCTATTCCATCCACTCAGGCTTACCAAAGCCCTTAAATTCTTCATCAATCACCTTTTCGAATTCTGGTGATTCTACTACTTCTTTAATGTCCTTTGCAAACTGTGCATTTTCGTCTTTCGTATTGATGACAACACGGTTGCGGTACTGATCAGGCATTTTTTCAAGCTGCAAGGCATCGAGGAGATTCATTTTTGCTGCCAGTGCAAAGTTCCCTGGTACAGCTGACAGATCAACACTTTCCACTGCTCTTGGAAGCTGAGCTGCTTCAAGCGGTTTGAACTGCAGGTTTTTAACGTTGTCCTTTACATCTTTTTCAGAAACAGTCAGCGGATCTGCATTAGGATCAAGGGTGATCAAACCAGCATCCTCAAGAATCAAGAAGGCACGGGCTGCATTTGTTGGGTCATTCGGAACCGCGATTGAAGCACCTTCTGCCACTTCATCAAGCGATGAGAATTCCTTTGAATAGATGCCCATTGGAGCAGTAGGAACAACGATGACTTCAGATAATTCAATGTTATGTTCTTTTGCGAAATTCTCCATGTATACTTTATGCTGGAACAGGTTTGCATCCAGGTCACCTTTTGATAGTGCGATGTTTGGCTGGATATAATCGCTGAATTCCACAATCTTTACTTCATAGCCTTTTTTCTCAAGCAATGGTTTGATTGCCTTTGATACCATATCACTGTACGGTCCAGATGTTGCGCCAAATGTAACCTGTTTGCTGTCTTCCTTGGCTTCTCCAGTTGAAGATGAATCACTGCCGCATGCAGCAAGCAATCCAATTGTTAATAGTAAGATGACTGAGTACAAAAGCTTTTTCATTAAAATAACCCCCATTTTTTATTGTTATCTTTTATCTACTAATCTGGCGATTTTATCCCCGCCGAACTGAATAAGCTGGACAAGGCAAATCAGGATAATAACTGTAGTAATCATGACGGTGTTGTCATAGCGATAGTAGCCGAAACGGATTGCAAGGTCCCCGACTCCCCCGCCGCCGACAATACCTGCCATTGCTGAGTATGCAACAAGGCTGATGATTGTAATCGTCACTCCCTGGACGATTCCAGGGCGGGCTTCTGGAATAAGGACATCTTTAATGATCATCCACGGGGTGGCACCCGTAGCGACTGCCGCCTCAATGACTCCTTTATCAATCTCCCGGAAGCTTTGCTCTACAATTCTCGCAAAAAACGGAATGGCAGCTACCGATAATGAAACAGATGCTGCTGTTGGCCCGATTGTCGTACCAGCGATTAAGTTTGCCAGCGGCAGCAGGGCAATCAACAGGATAATAAATGGAACTGAACGGATCATATTCACGATGAAGCCAGCAATATTCTTAAAAATCCGATTTTCAAGGAACAAGCCTTTATCAGTCACAAACAGCAGCACTCCCGTTGGCAGCCCGACAATGACTGACACAAGGATTGAAATCCCGACCATATAAATGGTTTCAAAAAAAGCTTTGTTCAATTCAGGAAGCAGGGAGACCAGGCTTTCAGGCAGCATCGTGAATCACCTCCAGATTTTTTGTTCTTGATCCGATATAGTCGATTGCACGATCAAGCTCTTGTATATCTCCTGTTACCTCCATGATAAAAATACCTAAAGGTACATCCTGTATGTATTCGATTTTTCCATGAAGGATATTGCCGCGGACCTTGAACTTCTGGAATACATCGGAAATGACGGATTGTTCTGCGATCGCACCCTGGAAAAAGATTTTGATGATTTTCCCGGACCTTCCCTCCAGCAGCCTTTCAGGAAGATCGAACTTGAGAATCGAGTTTACAAAGTCTTTTGTCAGCTGCTCCTGCGGGTTGGCGAAAACATCGTATACATTGCCTTCCTCGATGACCTTTCCATCCTGCATAACCGCCATTCTGTCACAAATGGTCTTCACTACCTCCATCTCATGGGTGATAAGAACAATTGTTATGCCTAGCTCGATATTGATCTTTTTCAAAAGAGCCAGAATCGATTGGGTTGTGCTTGGGTCCAATGCAGAGGTTGCTTCGTCACACAACAGCACAGATGGGTTGTTCGCCAGCGCACGCGCTATGCCGACACGCTGTTTTTGGCCGCCGGATAATTGGGCCGGATAGACATCTTTCTTATCTGACAGGCCAACCATATCCAGGAGTTCTACGACTCTATCGGCAATTTCTCCTTTTGGAGTGCCAGCCGCTTTTAATGCAAAAGCAATATTCTCACTCACTGTTTTGGCACTGACCAGATGAAAATGCTGAAAAATCATACCGATTTTCAAGCGCGCCTTGCGCAGGTCATTTTTATTTAATCCAGTGAGCTCGACTCCGTCGATGATCACCTGGCCAGACGTCGGCTTTTCCAGGAGGTTCAGGCATCTGAGCAAAGAGCTTTTCCCTGCTCCGCTGTAGCCGACGATTCCAAAAACCTCCCCTTTATTAACTTTTAATGAAACATGATCAACCCCGGTAACTGTACCTTTTTTCGTTTCATATACCTTGACCAATTCTTTTATCTCAATCATTTCTTTCCCCCCGTCCCAGGTTCTTTCGTAACGGTAAAAAATAAAAAATGCCTCTTTCATTCACAGAAAGAGGCATCGTAAAAATCTATACGACTTATCTCTCAGAATGAATTCATTCTGCAGGAAGTGGCACCGTTCCAAAATGGAGGTTGCCGGACGTCATAGGGCCTAGTCCCTCGGTCACTCTTGATAAGTAACTTATTTAATTTTAATAATAGAAATCATAAAACCTTCTGATTTGTTTGTCAACATAGTATTTTTGCGAACTTTATAATGGTATCGCTTTCATCGTTGAGGCAGTATAGAGAAATTTTTTTCAGCAAAAAAGCAAAATAGAAAATAGGAACCCCCTTTTTATGATAAAACAAGGGCTCCATAAACTAATGCACCAGCAATGACATAAGCAGAATGCACTTTCATCTTTTCCATTAACACATAGCTGATGCCGCCGATAAGAATGGTCTGCAGAAGCCCGACTCCTTCATAAGAAGAGAAAAGGAAATCGTAGGTCATGACTCCAAGCAATACAGCAATTACCGGACGGACAATAATGGTCAGCCGTTTTACCTTGGGTGAATCTTTAAACTTCATAAGCAAGCCAAGGAGTCCGATCATCAAGACCAGCGAAGGCGCCACCGTTGCAAAGACTCCTACTATAGCACCCAGAACCCCGCCCTCGGAATAGCCAATATAGCCGGCCATTTTCGTGGCTATTGGTCCCGGCAATGCATTACCCATCGCGAGCACTTCGCTGAACTCATTGACCGTCATCCAGCCGTAGCGGTCGACGACCTCGTTCTCAATCAGCGGAATGGAAGCTGGGCCGCCGCCATAGCCGAGAATCCCAGGAATGAAAAATGCCAAAAATATTTTAAAATAAAGCATCACTTATCCCCTCCCGCATCTTTTTGCATGGAGGGAGATGGTCCCTTCATGAGCAAGGCACCGATTAACAGCACAAAAATCAGGATTGCTGGATGCAGGTGCAGAAACTGAAGCAGCAGCAGGCTGCCTCCGAGCGCAATAACAGTCCATTTCCATCCCAGCTTGGAGGTACCCGATTTTTTTATAAAGTCCCAGGTAAGGACAGCAAGCATTACAGCAACAACTGGCACGACAGCCTGGGCCATCCCGCTTACCCACGGCTCATCCTTGTAGGCATTAAGACCGGTCAGGAGGAGGATCATCAAGATGATTGTCGGTATGATTGTTGCTGCAAGCGCGGTTATCATCCCAAGAACTCCGCCCACCCGGAAGCCGATATAACCGGCCATTTTTGTGTTAATCGGACCTGGGAGGGCATTTCCCAATGCAAGGATATCGCTGAATTCATCTGAATCCATCCATTTATATTTCTCTACAACTTCCTTATGTACTAGTGGAATGGAGGACGGACCGCCCCCATAGCCGAGAATTCCGACCCGAAAAAAAGCCAAAAACAAATCAGCCTGTTTCATGCCCTTCACCTTCTTTTTGTAATCACTTTTCCATGCCAGTTTCTATTTATCTATCCCCTGATTGTACAAACAAGTAAAAAGTATCACAGCACATCAGCCGCGATAATTACATTTTACCTGTTAATGTTAAATACGGAAACCGAAATATTTCTCTTCCCCAGCTTTAGGCTAAGGTTATTTCCTGATCGTTTGCAGTTTATTAAAATACAGGGAGCCAATGGAGAGAATGGTGCAGATGCAATTGACACTGGTTGCTGAACAAAATTATCAGGCACCGGAAAAAAGGGGACCAATGATGCAGATTTGTGACCGAAAATTCCAGCCACCGGAAAAAGGCCATAAATAGAGCACATTAATGACCGAAAATTCCAATACTCGGAAAAATAGGGCTCAAATGAAGCAGCAGGTCATTAATCGCCACGCATCTTCCCCAAAAATAAGGCAGGCTGTACAAAACAGCCTGCCTAGCTAGATTATTTCACTTTTGAAAATCTGTTCAAATCTCCGTTTTCTCCGAGAACGATCAGGATGTCTTCGGCTCTTAATGTTTTTTCAGGGTCAGGGGAAATGTCTACCTTCGTACCTGTTTTTACTCCGATAACGGTGATATTGTATTTTGCACGGAGATTGATCTCGATCAGGTTTTTGCCTGCCATGCTCATTGGGAGTTTGATTTCTTCAATGCTGTAGTCATCTGAAAGCTCGATGAAGTTCAGTACGTTAGGTGAGGCCATCAGCTGATGTGCTACTCTTTCTCCCATATCTCTTTCCGGGAAGATGACTTTGTCTGCCCCGACCTTGAACAATACCTGTGCATGGTGCTTGTTGAGCGCTTTTGCGACGACATTGGCTACTCCCATTTCCTTGAGGATGAGAACTGTCAGGATACTTGCCTGGATGTCGTCGCCAATCGCAACGATAACTGTATCAAAGTTCCTGATTCCAACAGCCCTCAGCGTTTGCTCATCGGTTGAATCGCCGATTACTGCATGAGTGACGTGTTCCTTGTATTCCTCAATATATTGTTCTTTTTTATCGATTGCGAGTACATCGTTTCCTTCATTATAAAGGGAGGTCGCTACACTTGATCCAAAACGGCCCATCCCGATTACTGCGTATTGCTTTGCCATAAGTACATCCTCCTAGCCAATCATCACTTTCCCAGCCGGATAGCGGTAATGGTCTTCTTTTCTTTTTTTTGCTACTGCAAAAGCTAGTGTCATCGGACCAATCCGGCCTGCGAACATCGTAAAGGTAATCAAAATCTTCCCCATCGGTGACAGCTCAGGTGTCAATCCCATCGACAGGCCGACTGTTGCGAAGGCAGATACCGTCTCGAAGAAAAGCATCAGAAACTCTTTTCCCGGTTCTGTCACGGTCAACACCATTGTAACGGATATAACGAGAAAAAGTGCAATGAGTGTTACTGTCAAAGATTTATAAATAATGGTGTAGTCCATCCTTCTGCCAAAGAAGGTGACATCCTCCCTGCCACGGATCTGGGATTTTACCGCCCCCATCAGAATTGCGAATGTGGTTGTTTTGATCCCGCCGCCAGTCGAACCTGGGGAAGCGCCGATAAACATCAGAAAAATAATCAAGAATAATGTTGTTTGCGTTAAATCGCCAATATTTAATGTATTGGAGCCAGCAGTCCTTGGCGTAACTGCTTGATAAAGAGAACTCAAGAATTTCCCGGACATGGACAACGGTTTTAAAGTAGCCGGATTTTTGTATTCAAGCAAAAAGATCAGCACCGTCCCAATCAGCACCAGAATACCGGATACTGTAAGTACGATTTTAGAATGCAGTGAAATTCGTTTCGTGCTTTTGTATTCAAACAGCTCATTCATTACGATGAAGCCGATTCCGCCCAAACTGATCAGCGAGATAAGTGTAAAGTTAACCACCGGATCGTTCACGTACGCCGTCAGCCCGCGAAACTCTCCCATTAAGTCAAATCCTGCATTATTAAAATTGGAGACAGCATGGAAAAAGCCGAAGTAAATCGCTTTGCCGGCAGCCATATCATGGGCAAACCTCAGAGATAACAGGATGCCACCTGTAATCTCAATCAACGCTGTAAAAATAAGGATCCGTTTTACAAGCCGGACGACCCCTTCCACAGAGGTGTTATTCAATGATTCCTGGATGACCAGCCTCTCTTTTAAAGAGATTTTTTTTCCCAGGACGAAGGCCAGAAGTGTGGCAAAACTCATGAAACCAAGTCCGCCAATCTGGATCATCGAAAGGATGACTACCTCACCAAAAGTAGTGAAGGTATCTCCTGTATCAACAACTACCAGTCCGGTAACGCAGGTCGCTGAAGTGGCTGTAAACAACGCATCCATCCACGAGAGCCCTTTGCCATCTACAGTAGCAGCGGGAAGTGACAGCAGAATCGAGCCAAGCATTATGATGATCCCAAAACCCAGGACAAGCACCTTAGGAGGCTCAAGCTTTAAAAGCATTTTCCTGCGCATGTTGTTTCCCCTTCTTCCCTTAGTATGAGGAATTCTGTTCTTATTATTTCCTGCAGGAGCTTCTTGTTCAGCAAATGTAAATATCCGGATTATTTAAATCAGACAAAACAAAAAAGCCCTCAGAGGCTAACGGATATAGCCTTGTGGACTTTTGAACAGACTCGTCTCACAAGCTTCACCTTCCTCTTCTGCAACGCTTACGGAGTTAGCTGTCGGATTAGGGCTCAGAATAGCCCCGCCTTTAAAAAGGCTTCACCCCAAGTGGATCACCACCCACAATAGTTGGTTCCCCCGCTCCCATTGGATTCAGCGATTTAGAAATATGAAACTTATTCAATTGTCGCTATAGAATGAAATCTGAAACTGTTGTAATCATACTCCGGCGCACTTCTAGTTGTAAAGCATGAAAAGTAAGCTAAAAATGACTCTTTGAGCCCAAATTATACGAAAACATCCAGCATATCCTTGCTTATCTCACCGAATCACTGTTTTTCTTTGTTTTTTAAGGAGAATATCTAAACTTTGTTAGATCGGCTGAGGTTACTTAAAATTAGTATTTAAGATTTTGTCTGTTCAGCAAAAAAAGCAGCCCAGCTTTGCAACTGGACTGCCTGATAAAGCATTTATTTTAGAGCAGTAGTCTGGATAAATTCCTTCGTGCGCTCTTCCTTTGGATTAGTAAAGAATGCTTCTGGCTTTGCTTTTTCAACGATAATGCCTTCATCCATGTAGACGATCTAGTCGGCTACCTCACGGGCAAAGCCCATTTCGTGGGTTACGACCACCATCGTCATGCCTTCCTCAGCCAGTTCCTTCATGGTTGCCAGTACTTCTCCAACCAATTCCGGGTCCAATGCAGAAGTCGGTTCGTCAAACAGCATGATATCCGGCTTCATTGCCAGCGCGCGGGCAATCGCCACCCTTTGCTTTTGTCCGCCGGAAAGCTTGCTCGGATAGACATCCGCCTTGTCTTCAAGACCGACCTTCACAAGCAGTTCCTTTGCTTCTCTCACTGCAGCATCTTTAGAAACTTTTTTTACATGGACTGGTGCTTCAATGATATTTTCAAGTACAGTCATATGTGGAAAAAGATTAAAATGCTGGAATACCATCCCAACCTTTTGGCGGACTTCATTTATATCATGGGTTTCCTGGGAAACCTCCTTGCCCTCGAGAATGATTTTGCCGCTGTCCTTCTTCTCAAGGAAATTGATGCAGCGCAGCAATGTACTTTTACCAGAACCACTGGCACCAACAAGGCAGACTACGTCACTTTCTTTTACAGTAATATTGACATCTTTCAGGACATGCAGGTCTCCAAAGGACTTATTTAAATTTTCGATATGGATCATTTCTTTTGTATACACACAATTTCCCTCCTTACCTGTCACTTACGGCCAATCTCTTTTCAATCGCTCTCACTGCCAATGTCAAGATCGCGACAAGTACTAAATAGTAGAATGCTACGATTAATAGATAAGTCATTTCATCAAAGTTGTTCGACCCAAGTGTTGTTGCCACGTTGAACAATTCATTCATCGAGATGAAGGCTGCCAGTGAGGAGTCCTTCAGGCCGATGATAAATTGGTTGCCAAGCGGCGGCAGAGAACGCCTGAATGCCTGAGGCAAAATGATCCTTCTCATTGTCAGGGCCTTTGACATACCCAATGAACGTCCAGCTTCCATTTGCCCTTTATCGACAGATTGAATCGTACCACGGAAAATTTCAGCAATATAAGCACCATTATGGAAGGCCAGCGCCAATGCCGCAGCCCAGAAATCAGGAATCAGGAAAATCCCGCTGATCCCGAAATATAAAATGAAGATTTGGACGATTAATGGCGTACCCCTTACGAGATAAACATACGCATCGGAAATCCATTCGAGCGGTTTAATATTAGAAATTTTTAAGAGTGCAAAGAATAGACCTATCACGATCCCTACTAAAATTGATACAACGGTCAGCTGCAGTGTAAGCAGCATCGCATCGATAAACAGGTCACTGCTGTCTATGAATGTTTTAAAAAGATGTCCTATACTTGGCAAAGCTTTTACTTCCCTTCTCTATAAATTATCTATCTGTCTACTCTGGCTTCGTGGTGATATCCTCGCCAAAGTATTCCTCGCTGATTTTTGAAAGTGTGCCATCCTTGCGCAGCTTCTCAAGCGCTTCGTTAACCCGTTTTAAAAGCTGAGGGTTGTCCTTTGGCACAACGACAGCCTGCTCACTCCGTTCAATCAGCTGCCTTCCTTCAATCTGGAAGCCTTCCTTGGCAGCACTTTTCCCTGTGACGAAGTCGGTGATGACCGCGTCATGGCGGCCTGTGCTCAAGGCTTTCAATGCAGTGATATCACTGTCATACATCTTAATGTTTGGTGTATATCTGGAGGCTGTATCCGCATATGTTGAACCCTTTGCGACAGCAACTTCCTTTCCTTTTAAATCATCGACAGTCTTGATGCCGCTATCTGGCCTTACAAATATTTGCGGACCGGAATAGTAATATGGAGTTGAAAATAATACATGCTTGCTTCGCTGAGGGTTAATTGTGTGGCTGGCAACCGCGACATCAGCTCTCCCAGTCTTTACCCCTTCCACAATCCCCTTGAATTTCATCCTTTTTTGAACGGGTTTGAGTCCCATTTCTTTAGCGATTGCTTCTCCAACTTCGATATCAAAGCCTGTCATTGTTAAATCATCATTTAAATAACTGAACGGCTTAAATTCGCCGGAAGCAGTAAAAACTAACTCGTCCTTGTCAATCAGCTCTGTTCCATCCTGAAGCTGTTCCTTTTCGGCACAGGCGGATAAAAACAATGCTGAAAGCACAAGCACTGCAAAAAGTACCCATTTTTTTGGCATTCCCCTATGATCTCCTCTCTCTTTTTCGCTTGCTAGTTAACTAAATACCCTATATCAAGAGGCGATAATCATAAAATCCAAGGAGGTTGCTGTAAGGATGGGAGATATATGGGAATTGAGGTAATGAAATTTAAAGAGGTCTCCCTCTATAGGGCATTCATTGAATACTCCTCCTCCTGAATGTCCTATAGAACTCTCATAAAAGACTTTCACTGACTACTTTTCCTTCTGAATGTCCTATAGAGCCCCTATATTAGACATTCACTGACTACTCCCTCGCCTGAATGTCCTATAGGTACGCCGAGAAGGGGATTTTCCCCTATAAATAGATGGAATGGTTTATTGGATAATTTTTAAAGGTAAATAATAGAGTTAAGAGCTTCGGCAAAGATTGGAGGCAGATGGGATGAAAGCAATGATTATCATGAATCCGTCATCCGGAAAAGAAAAAGCGAATGATTATGTGCAAAAAATCGAAGAAACCCTGCGGGGGAAATATAGTCAGATAGATATTAGGAAAACAGAAAAAGAAGGAGATGCTGCGGCCTTTGCAACTGAAGCCTGCGTTGCCGTTTATGATGCAGTGATCGCGATGGGCGGCGACGGTACGGTCAATGAAGCGATCAATGGACTTGCCGAACAGAGCCATCGACCTGCTCTTGGAATTATCCCTCTCGGCACGATCAATGACTTTGCCAGGGCACTGAATATTCCTCTCGATCCGTATGAAGCAATTGCATTATTGGAGGATCAGCATACTGCTGGAGTGGATATTGGAAAAATTGATGAAGGTTATTTTGCCAATGTGCTTGCTGTCGGCTCTATTGCCGAAGCCTCCTACAACGTTACGGCTGAACAAAAGACAAAGTTTGGATCACTTGCGTATTTCCTTGAAGGTGCGAAGTCCTTCATCAGCGGTGAATCAATTCAATTGAAGGTTGAGTATGAGGATGGCAGCTGGGAAGGAGAAGCTTTCCTGTTATTGGCTGCTCTTACCAACTCGGTGGGCGGGTTCGAAGCACTCGCACCTGATGCGGATGTAAACGATGGAAAGTTCCATGCTTTTATTTTCAAAAAAATGAGCTTTCCGCGAATCGCCACGCTCATTCCTTCCCTGTTGAAGGGTGAATTAAAGGAAAGTGAGGAAATAGAATATGTGCGTACTTCATTCCTCAATGTTTCCTCCAATAAGGATCATGTAGTGAACATAGATGGAGAAGAAGGACAGCCGCTGCCTTTCCATGCGAAGGTTTTAACAGGGCATCTGAATGTTTTTGTCCCTAAGAACGACAAAGAATAGTGCAGGTTTCTCTCGCTACTTCCTTGCTGAACGCAGCTTTAAAAGAAACTCATATTGAGCCAGACATTAAAAAACCTGAACAGGACCGATCCCGTTCAGGTTTCTTGCTTATTTTACACTAGAGTTGAAATTGTAGAAGAATTTTGCAGTGATAGAACCGTCTTTATTCTCCTTAATGTCTGTTACATGGATGCCGGAATCAGCAGGTGTATCACTAAAGCCTTTCCAGAAGTAGTAAGAACCAGAGTGAACATTTCCTGATACAGGAGTAATTTTGCTGCCAGTCTTAAAGAAGTCAGCAGCATCTCCGCGGTTTAAATTCTTCTCTAGATCATATAATCCATCGGCCTGGAGGACAGATAAACCATAGTGAGTCACAACATCACCATTGCTTGCAGTTTGTGACTGATTGTACTGGAAGCGCTTGTTCATCCAGTTTTCAACGTTGTTTGGACGGAATCCTGCAGTTTGGTATAGGTTGATGACATTTTCATCCACATGCCATGCCACTAGTCCATGAGCATCCTTCCCTTGGCGGATCATCCCTTTGTTGAAGCCGTCCTGCTGCATGTTTTCAAACAGGAAGTACTCTGTTCCATTTGAGCCTGGAACTTCCATCTTTACAATGCCATTGTCAGCTTGTGCTTTGTTGACCGCTGGCAATGTAATTGTTTGGACACCATCTTCTGGCTTTACTTCAATAGGATCTACCCATCCAAGGAAGATCTTAGAGAACGGATCAAAATGGGTTGGCGAGTTGCCGCCATAGGCAGCATTATCAGGATAACGCATCCAGGAACCGCCAGCCATCATTGAGTAGTTTCCGACACCTTCAGATGTGTACACTGTATCGTAGAAATCAGGCAGCCCTAAAGCATGTCCAAATTCGTGGGCATAAACACCAGTCTGCACTGGGAATGGGCCAGTTTTCTTTTCGTCGCTATAAGTATTTGTTGCAGCATCGAAACCAGCAACGTTACCGCCAATACCCGGCTGGATATTGTAGTTATTGACGACAACTCCATCGTAGGTCATATCTTCTTGGACTGTTTTGTCAATCCAGTCACCTTGACTCATACCCTCATATTGAGGAGTCGTTTTTCCAGTTTCATAGTATTTACCATAGTATAAAGCACTCAGGAGACTCCACTTGTGGGACCAGAATTGGCCTGGGTCGCGGCTGTATTCAGCGCCTGTACCTTCATGGATTACGAATACATTCGGAACTTCTCCATCGACTGCATACTGAGAGAAATCAACCTGCTCATCGGCAGCCTTCAATAGGTCACGGACAAATTCACCAGTGTGTGCGTCACCGTTTACGTTGCCATTTACATACTTGCCGCCTTCAGCATATATTCCTTCCTGATCTAGATAGTAGGAAGCTCCCTTAGGCATCTCAACCCATACGAATTCAGTGTTTTCTTTTCTTACTAAGTTAACTTTTCCGTAACTTGATTCTTTATAAGCATTTTGCATGGTACGGTCTTTTGGCACATCTTTACCATCAAACTGCTTGAATTGTGGCAGTTCATATGGGTTGTACTCGGTTCCGAAAATCAAGTCCTCATAGTAATGCGGCGGGACTTGTCCAGGCATATCGCCTACCGGCTCGTCACCATCAGGGTATTTGGCTAAAAGCACGAGAACCGGGACATCCCCTGTCGCTTTCTTATATGCGACATGATTATCTCCAGGCTGCTGGAACTTGGCTCCCGCCTGTGCAGCTTTTTCCGCCGGGTCAACCTTGGAAATATCAATTCCAAGCTCCTTCGCTCTGTCGACTAGCTCCGGTGCAGCACCAACATGGTGTGCAAGACTGATTTCATACTTTTTCTGGGGGTTGGCAGCCGAATCAGCCGGACTGATTCCTGCGAAAACCGCACTGCCGGCTAATGCCAGAGTAAGTGCGGAAGTTGATAGGACCTTTAACATAATCTTCACTCCCTAGTAGAATTTATTTCTGTTCCCTAATAATAATAAATATTCAGTATATTCTAAATAGGAGGAAAGCATTGATTGATAGATTCCTTAGTGATGCGAAAGACTTATTTTTCAGTATTTCGACTAGATTTTCCCAATAAAAAGACTATAAAGTAATTATTGATTTCAATCATGCCATAGTCAGCTTTGCTCATTGGCAAAATAAAAAGGCTTCGCATGAGCGAAGCCTTTGATATCTTACAAAATGTCCAGCCAAATCTTGATTGCTGTACCTAAAATCAGAATTGCAAGGATGTATTGAAGGACTTTTGTATTTACTTTTTTACCTGCGGTAGCACCTAGTGGTGAAGCGATCAGACTCGCTACAACCATGATAAGTGCCGGTACAAAATCCACCTGGCCTGTAGCAATTTTACCTACAGTTGAACCGATGGAAGAAATGAATGTGATCGCCAATGAAGTAGCGATTGTCATCCTGGTAGGGATTTTTAGGACAACGAGCATGATTGGAACGAGCAGGAACGCACCTGCTGCACCGACAACCCCTGCTCCAACACCGACGATGAACGCGAAGAAGGCCGCCAGCCATTTATTGAATGTAACCTGGTCAAGCGGGATATCATCCACGTTCTTTTTAGGGACAAACATCATGACTGCCGCGATTAACGCAAGGACACCATATACGATGTTGATGCCGCCCTCTGACATGAATCTTGAACCATAGCTTCCGATCAAGCTTCCGACCAAGATGCTCGCACCCATGTAAATGATCAATGTCTTGTTCAGGTAACCGCCTTTACGGTAGGCCCAGACACCGCCGATTGTTGCGAAGAATACTTGCACCGCACTGATACCTGATACTTCGTGGGCACTGAAAGCGGCAAGTCCAAACAATGGTGGAATATATAATAGCATTGGATATTTAATGATGGAACCGCCGATACCTACCATACCAGAAATGTAAGATCCGATAAAACCAATTAAAAATATGACGATTAAAAA
This sequence comes from Mesobacillus sp., assembly GCF_057785455.1. NCBI lineage: Bacteria > Bacillati > Bacillota > Bacilli > Caryophanales > Bacillaceae > Mesobacillus > Mesobacillus sp. The sequence continues at coordinate 47,967 of NZ_JBYNSB010000009.1, read as the reverse complement.
CGTGAAATCCATTTGGCTTCCTCCTATAAACTATTTCTGATTCTTTTTTATGAATGAAACAGGAAAAGGGGGAAAATCCCCCCCTTTTTTAGTTAGGCTTTCTTCATCCAGAACTTGAACACACCGTTTTCTTCTTCGTGCTTAAGAAGTTCGTTTCCTGTTGATTGTGCCCAAGCTGCTAGATCTTTAACAGCGCCTTTGTCAGTTGTATGGATTTCTAATACTTCACCAGATTGAAGGTCAGTGATTGCCTTCTTTGTCTTTACGATTGGCATTGGACAAGCTAGTCCTTTTGCGTCTAATACTTTTGCTACGTTCATGTTAAAATTCCTCCTCAGTTGTCATTACAAGTTTTTTTGAATTGCCATCAGGAGAACTGGTCCCCTGATGGGAAAATACAATTTATCTTACCGCACAGCGGTTTGGCCCGATTTCCATTTCTCTTTGCTTTTCTTCATCTGGGTTGATTTTACCCATGTTTGTTTCACGGATTTCCTGGTATGCATTTGGCTGCGGTGGCAGGTTTTCCGTTACAAGCTTGCGGAATTCTGCTTCGTCTTCGATGTTCAAGCCATGGTTCTTAGCGAAAAGAGTGCCTAATTTTTCAGATACGCTACCGTCTTCGTTCAGCTCTTCAATGATCATGAAGTGCGCTGGAAGTACAACAAGCTCCTCGGAAAGCTCTTTGTAACGTGTGTAAAGTGAATTTCTAAGATCTGTTACCCAGTCCTCTGCTTTACCAGCAAGGTCCGGACGTCCAATTGAGTCAATGAATAGTATATCCCCTGATAGAAGATATTTTTCATCTACTACAAATGAAGTAGATCCGATAGTGTGGCCCGGTGTGTAAAGTGCGTTGATATCGATGTTTGTTTCGCCGATTTTCACGTTATTTCCATCTTCCAGAGGCTGGTAGCTGAATGTAACTTCCTCAGCGTCTTTTGGAGGCAGCCAGTAAGTTGCACCAGTTGCTTCAGCAATTTTTCTGCCGCCTGAAATGTGGTCAGCGTGCAGGTGAGTATCAAATACATGCTTGATTTCAACGCCAACCTCTTTAGCGAAATCAAGGTAAACATCAGTCATTCTTGTAGCATCGATCAATGCTGCTTCGCCGTTTGAAACGACAGCATATGAAAGGCAGCCTTTACCGATACGGACGAATTGGTACATTGCTCCGCCATCTTTAAGATCGCCAACCTTGACTGGCTCCAGATGCTCACTCCAGGCTTTCATTCCGCCCTGGAGGTAAGAAACTTCACGGCCCGCTTCCTCAAGCATTTCAGCAACCATGACAGATGATCCTTCTTTTGCACATACTACAAGTACTTCTTTATCAGTTGGGACCTTATCCAGGATTTCTTCTACACCATCAAGAAGATCAAAATATGGCACGTTCATATATTCGAAGTTTTCGCCTTCGATCTTCCAATCATTGAAGTCACTTTCATTACGTACATCAAGAATGAAAAATGGTTCTTTATTGAATACTTTTTTTGTCACTTCTTTAGACGTCATTGCTTTCATATCAACTCTTACCTCCTAGGGTATAATTTTTTCAAAAAAATAATTAGTTCACTTTTGATTCAGTCGGCCCATTCCATTCGGACATGCCTGGCACTACGTTCCAAACTTTTTCGAAGCCTTTATCGGACAACGTTTGTGAAGCCATATCGCTTCGATTGCCAGTACGGCAGACAACTAGGATTGTTTTGTTCTTATCCAGTTCTGAAACGCGGTTTTCAAGGTCACCGAAAGGAATTGAAACAGCATTGGGAATGTGTCCAAAAGCATATTCAGCAGGTTCCCTTACATCAAGGACAACAACATCCTCATTTGCTTCAAGCTTTTTGATCAATTCATCGTTTGATACAATGTTAGGATATTTTGTTTCTTCCTTTTCTTCACTAGCTCCGCCTTTGCGGATATAATGCTTAAGGACATCGCCTTCTTCAATTGTTCCAAGGTATTGATGGCCAGAGCTTTTCGCCCATGCTTGGATATCAGCCTTAGAACCTTTATCCGTTGCGAGCACTTCTAAAACCTCGCCCGGGTTTAAAGTATTGATTGCTTTCTTCGTTCTTACAATCGGCATTGGGCAGGCAAGCCCTTTTGCATCGACTGTGGAATTCGTTTTTACAGTTTCCATCATTTGACCTCCACTTAGGTATTTTCTATTTGAAGGAGTTCACATAGAGCATCATACTCTATGTGAACATCCTGTTTAGATGAACAGATTTACATTGCCATTTTCTGCATCAGCAAGGTATGCTGCTACACCGGCAAATTCAACACCATCCATGATCTCTTCTTGCCTTAGACCAAGCAAGTCGACGGTCATCTGGCAGGCAACAAGTTTAATATCCTGCTCCTTTGCCATTTCAATCAGGTCAGGAAGCGGCATTGCATTGTGCTTTTTCATTACATCCTTGATCATTTTAGGACCAAAACCAGCATAATTCATTTTAGAAAGGCCCATTTTGTTAGCGCCTCTTGGCATCATCTTGCCAAACATTTTTTCAATGAATGATTTTTCAACCTGGATTGGTTCATCTTTTCTTAATGCATTCAATCCCCAGAATGTGTGGAAGATTGTTACTTCGTGGTCATATGCTGCAGCTCCGTTCGCGATGATGTAAGCTGCCATTGCCTTATCATAATCCCCGCTGAATAAAACAATCGTCGTTTTCTTTCTCTCTTCCATTCTTCTCCCCCTGAAAAATTACCGCAATGGGTATTTTTTATTGTAAAAAAATATCTATCTTTTCTAACGTGGTTACGTTGTTAAATACCTCACAGGGTATATACTATAGAATTTCCGGTCTAATGTCAACAGTAAAAACGAATTTTTTATGAACTTTTTCAGTAACGCATTTTCCTGCTTATAAATTCCACCTTCAAGCAGTTATTAAATGTGGATCGTCCTGATAATTTAATCCTAATATTAATTTGCACAGCGAATTCAGCATTTGTTAATATATGCCCAGTAATGGTAGGCTGCGATTAATACTTGGAAATAGCAAAAGTATAATATCGATTTGTATGAAATTATAATAGAAGTTTAATTAAAAAGTTTTTTGAAGGTTCATTTGCGGATTACCAATACTTATATAGAAGAAAAAATTTTATTTGAATAGCTTTTACGGAGTTATGTTATTAGGAAGTATCCATTTTGAGGCTGGTATGGCACAACTTTATAATTAGCAGATTGTAAAGTTTGTGTTCCCATGCCTGTTATTCATCATCAAGCATTCTGTATTTGACACTTTCGTCATATAGGCCGGCTTTCTTGCTCCACAACCAAATGATTCCTGCCGATCCTGTAAAGGCAAACATCACTAACAGCAATATCCAGGCTCCTGCAACCATCGCTGCACCTCCTTAATTATTCAAGTATTCCATTCACCGAATTACTCTAACAGAAATTCAGGAAACCGTCCAGAGTATATTTTAGGGGTTGTGCATTTCCTGCTTTAGAATTACAATGTGGTCAAATTAAATAAGGAGGTACCACTATGGAACACCAGTCACTTGGTCTTTATTTTGATTTCCTTTATTACATCGGAGTGCCTATTCTAATCATCTTTATCCTTGATACGATACGTAAGAAGTACAATAAAAAAGAAGAGCAAAACTAAAAATACATTTAGCAGGACGGATTTATCCGTTCTGTTTTTTTTTGCCTGAATTGTAAAAAAAGCCGATATATTTCCAATTGAACTCTACGTATTCAACAATTGGATAGCCCTATAGAAAAGTTGAATCACTGAATTCAGAGATGCAATGTATCATTTAACATAGCAGATTGTGAAGAAATTGTGAAATATATGTGTTTATTTTATGAACAAGGGAGTGTCTAAATGTTTACAGATGAAAAATGGAGTTCTTCAAAGAACTGGTTCATTGCTGCTGTGTTTTGGATTATCGTCGGCATGAGCATGGGACTTCTTACTGCAACAAAGCAAATCTGGCCTGAGTTGCTGAACAACCGCTGGACTACTTACGGGCATATTCGTTCTGCCCACGTAATGCTTGTCATCTATGCATGGTTATCGATGGCATATGTAGGTTCAATGTTTTACATGGTTCCTAAGCTTGCTAAAACGACTATTTATAGCGAGAAGCTTGGAAATTTCGCACTGGTATTCTATAATATCGTAATTTTGGAAGGATTCTTCGCTTTGCTTTTTGGCCAGACCGAAGTAATCGAATACGGAGAATTCCCTCTATGGGTCGATGTTCAGCTTCTTGTAGCTATTGCAATTGTTGCTTATAACATTTTCAAGACAGTTGGACAGAGAACGGAAAAAATGCTTTATGTCAGCCTATGGTACTTCTTAGGTTCTCTTTTATGGCTTCCGCTGACATGGATTGTCGGAAACTTCCCGGCCCAATTGATTCCAAGCGGTGTGCAGCAAGGCCTGATGGGCTGGTTCCTCGGTCACAACGCAATTGGTCTTTGGATGACAACAGTCGGTGTTGGCCAGATTTATTACCTGCTTCCTAAATTGACTGGCCGCCCTCTGTACAGCCATCAATTATCCATGATTGGTTTCTGGGCAATCGCAACTTTTTATGTATGGAACGGTCCTCACCACTTGATGAACGGACCAATCCCTGGATGGATTTCAAAAGCAGGTGTCATCCCTTCCATCGTACTCTTAATCCCTGTATGGGCCGTATTGGCAAACTTCTGGGGGACAATGAAGGGTTCATGGGCACAGACAAGGTCCAGTGTACCGCTGCGTTTCACAATGGCTGGGACGATTTTTTACTTATTCGCATGTCTCCAGGGACCATTGCAGGCTCTTCCATCCGTAAGTTCAGTCATTAAATTCACTCACTGGACTGTTGGGCATGCACATATGGGACCATTCGGCGCATTTTCTTTCACATCATTCGCTGCAATCTATTACATTCTGCCAAAAATTGTCGGACGTGAAATGTTCAGCAAGAGAGCTATGGAAGCTCACTTCTGGTTTTCAACAGTTGGATTTTTGGTTTTCGCGTTTTCCTTATGGATCGCTGGCGTTGTCCAGGGATTCGCTTGGATCGATGGTGTACCATTCCTGAAGACCGTCTTGATGATGAAGCCTTACGTAGAGGGCCGCGCAATTGGCGGAACGATGATCTATGTAGCTCAATTCTTCCTGGCATGGAATATGTATAAAACTATTAAACTAGCAAAAATCGAGAAAAAACAGCAAGCACAGCAGCAAGCTGCTACTGCTTAAAGAGGAGGGAACACGTTGGAACGTAAACCATCAGCTGTATTAATCGTTGCTTTAATTTTATGGACATTCGGTGTTGCCGGTACTGTTATCCTTCCCCTCTTCGACCAGGAAATCAACTCTGCGACTGCAAGCGGTGAGCTTCGCAATTATCCAGAGGACTCTGCTGAAGCAAGAGGAAGAGAAGTTTATATCCAAAACGGCTGCCAGACATGCCACACACAGTTCGTAAGGGCATTGCCTGCCGATACAAACCAAAACCTTGGTCCCGTATCACAAGGCGGCGACTATAAATATGATTTACCCCATCTGTTGGGATCTAACCGTACTGGCCCGGATTTGATGTGGGTCGGCTTGAAATATAATGAAGACTGGCAGCGCCAGCACTTGATCGACCCTCAATCAACTAGCCCGGGCTCAATCATGCCTTCATTTGATTACTTGACCAATCAGGAACTTGATGACCTCGTTGCTTACTTGATGAGCCTCAAGCCAACAGAAGAAAGACTCGAGGAATACAAGAAAGAAATGAACCACATGAAAGAATCTGATCATAAGTAGGCTGCCAGGCCTGACCATCCCTTATAAATGGCTTTGTAAAGGCCAGCACAATCCATTTCCTTAGATTTAAGATGATCTAAGGAAATGCTGCATTATTTTAACCTATTTAAAAGGCAGGTGGATTTAATGAAAAAAGAACATAAAGAAGCCGATATCGTATCTGATATCAAGGTCGAACATAACAAAGTACCTAAGCTTTTGGTTGCCGTATTTTATGTCGTCGCAATATGGGCAATCGGCTACGCCCTCTTTATGCCCGGCAAATTGGCCGTTGAACCTGCTGCAGCACCGCAGGAAAACAAGGGAGAGCTTATTTTTGAAGGAACATGCCTGAATTGCCATGCGACCGGTGCGGCTCCTGACCTTAAAGGGGTTACCGATCGTCTGAAGGAAGAGGATATTAAAAACGTTATCAAGAATGGCCGTAATACAATGCCTGCCATTGGTCACCTTTATACAGATAAAGAAATCGACAAAGTCTATGAATACTTAGAGGATTACAGATAACAGAAAGGGGGATACACATGGGTAAAAACATAAGCAGATGGGCATTTTTTGTCATTATCTTTACCCTTCCATTTTGGAATGGCTTCAGGATGGACATTGATAACGAAAAACTGTTCCTTTTTGGCTTTCAATTAAGCTATGAAGCAGGATACCTGTTTTTCGTATTTCTTTTCCTTTTCCTGATGGCTTTCCTTGCGCTTTCCATGATTGTATACAGGGCTTTCTGCCAATATGCGTGCCCGCATAATACATTCAGCATGCTGTTAAATAAAATCGAGGCTAAATTAGGCGATAAAGGAAAGGCTGTAACATTCCTGCTGAGCTTGATCGTCAGCCTATTCATGGCTTACGCATCAGTCAGCTATTTCTACGATCCAATGACCATTTTGGAGTCATTAACGAACTTTAAAATGGATAAATACTTCTTCCTTGTGACGTCTACAGCTGTACTTTATACAGCTCTATCCTTCAAGGCAAGAAATTCATTCTGCAAGGTATGCCCTTATGGACTTGCCCAGGGGATTTCCCGTGTAGAGGATAAAACAAAATGGCTTTCACATCCTGGTGTATGGATTACCTGGGGAACAACCACTGCCCTTGTACTGATCCTGCTTGTCGGATGGTTTTAATTAATTTCAAAGTGAGGTGATTCTCTTAATGAAAAAGCTTCTTAAATTATCAGCATTCGCACTATTGAGCATTTCTCTTACTGCCTGCTCTGAAGCAGCAGTTAAAAATACATCTCTTGATGATGTGAACAAGAAAGAACTCCCTGATGTTGTTAAGGACTATTCTTCGAACTGGTGGAAGGATCAGCCAAACGGCAACGCCGATACAAACAAGGATTGGAACGGAGAGGGATGGATTTTATCCGCAAACGAAGTAAGTAATGGTGTTGCGATCGCCGATATCAAGACCGGTAATCCGGTTAAATATATCCAGAGCTCAGGCACACCGCACCACATCCACCTGAACAAGGACCAGACATGGGCGTTTGCAACTCAACGCTATGGCACGAGTGTACTCGCCATTAATATGGAAACACTCGAGTATCATAATATTGATTTCCCTGGGTTTGATAAGCCCCCTGCCCCACAGCATATGACGATGTCAAGAGATGGCAAGTACGCTTTCACATCTCTCAACGGTGTCGAAGCTGTTGGGATGATTGATGCCAAGACAGCTAAATTAGTCAAGGTATTTAAAGGTGTCGGCAAAAAGCCTAGGGACCTTAATGTAACTCCTGATGGCAAGAAGCTTTTCGTAAGCTTGCAGGCCGAACCTTTCATTACTGTTATTGATATTGAAACCGGTGAAATGAGGTTCCTTGAAAGAACGGAGACTGACTACGGAAAAGGAACTGGTTCCGGTCTTGATATGTCCAACGACGGCAAATATGTTGCTGTGGCTAACACAGCAGATGATGAAGTTGCCATCTACGACGCGAAAACAGAGAAGCTTCTGAAAAAGATCGGTGACATCCCAAAGCCAGTTAACCTGAGCTTCATGGGTGAAACACATGACCTTGTTACCGGCAACCGCAATGATGGTTCTATTTCCATCATTGATACAGAAAAGCTTCGCCTGGTTAAAACTGTAAAGACTGGTGCAGGTACTAATATTGCCTACCTCGGCCCAGACGGCTATTGGTATACTTCACAGAATGGTGCTGGTTACCTGACAGTCATGGACCCTGAAGACAACTATAAGATTGTCCGCAAAATCTGGGGTGTCCAGAACATTCACTGGTTATCTTGGAGCCCAGATGGCAGCATGATGTTCGGCTCCAACTGGGGAGATAAGACACTTACAAAGATTGATATGACGAAAAAGAAGGATTTCAGACAGACCATTCGTGTTGGTTTGAATCCTAATGGCATCGCGCTAAAAACAAACGTGCCCAAGGATCAGCTTTTAGCTTACCAGAAAGGCAATGAAGAAGAAGCTAACAGAATTAAAAAAGCATCTAATCTCGTGTTCCCTGAGGCCAGAAATGATAATGAAGATGCGTTCCTCAATACATGTCTTCAGTGCCATGATATCGGCCGTATCATGAAAAATGCCAGCAAGGATGCTGATCAATGGACTTCCGTCGTAGACCGCATGAAAGGAAATGGTGCGAAAATGACGGATGACGACAGACAAAAGATCATTGACTATCTGGCATCTGGCGAGCATAAGACATTGAAGATCCAAACGGAATTAGAGCTTGAATTAGCTGGTAAAGAAGACAGCGGACAATAAAGTTCAATTAAAAATCCTAATGCCTTAACACGGGGCATTAGGATTTTCATCTAACTGTACGATATGTTTCCATAGACGTTCATGCAACTCAGACTTAAACTGCTCGTCCTTCCTAAGCAGGTAAAATGGACGGTATCTGTCCCTGTCGCTAAAGCGGCTGACGCTCAGCTGTCTAGTTTGGATTTCAGGACAAATGGCCAGTTTTGAAAACACGGCTACTCCCAATCCATTTTTCACGCCTTCTTTTATCAATGTATTGCTGTTATAGACAAGGACTGATTTGGGCTCAATACCTAGTCCCTTCCATAAATCCAATGTGGCCTGCCTCATTGCACAGCCTGGCTCTCTGATCAGCCATGTCAGCTCCTCGAGCTTTTTCGGTTCCTGATTATTTGGGTCAATGCGAAGCTGGGGAGATACACCAAGAACAAGCATGTCATCATAGAATTCGTGGGACACAAAGTTATATCTGCCGGCCTGCCCTTCTACCAACGCGAGGTCGATTTCTGAGGCATAAAGCAAATCTGTAATATGGACCGAGGTCCCAATCGTTATTTGGATTTGGCTGCTCGATATATCCGGATTCATTTTGATGAAATCCTGGACCATTTTCGAGATCAGGCATTCACCGATCGTATTGCTGCAGCCAATCTTGATGACCTGGGCAGTGCTGCCCTCGGCCAGCCTGGATTCCAATTTATCATTTAAGGCCAGAAGCTGCTGCCCATATTCAAACAAGGTTTTCCCTGCTTCTGAGAGGACGATTTTCCGCTTTCCTCTTATGAACAATTGCTTATCATAGTAAGCTTCTAACTGGCTGATTTGATGGCTGACAGCGGGCTGGGACAAATTCAGCATTTTTCCTGCCTGGGAGAAGCTCTCATATTTAGCCGCTGCAATAAATGTTTTTAAATGTTCCAAGTTCAATATGATCGCACCCCTTTATTAAAATTGAAACGGAGGGAATAAAATGAAAAAAGCAGATATCATCGTCACAGTCATCGTATTGTCTGCATTTATCTTCGGGTTGATGTACTTTACGAAAGACGATTCCATTACCTACCGCGATGTTAAATTCGAAATCGCATCAATGGCCCTATTATCCGCTGTTTCCCTGTTCACGTATTTTGGAATCAGACGGAATTTGAATCACTAAAAGAGAATTATACCATATAGGGTGTATATGAAATGTAAAACCTGGGATTATTCCCGGGTTTTATTTTTTTGGTTTATTTTAAGTCTCTGTTAAAGCTGAGTGTTGTTTTTTAAACCCTGTTGATTGTAGTGGAAGGCGCGCAGACTCCTTCGGGATGAAGCGGGACAGGTGAGACCCCGCAGGAGTGAAGCGACGAGGAGGCTCACCTCACGCCCCAAGAAAAATTCGCTCTTGAAAAAGCCGGCAATTGGGCTTTTTCATAATTTTTCAGAGGAAAGCGAAGCGCCTGGAACGAAAATCAACAGCCTTGTTTAACAGAGCCATTTTTAAAAACAGTATATGGTCAAGCATAAGATTCATTCCCCAGGAAAAAGTGATAAACTATAAGCAAATCCCATTATACAACATTTCACTTTACATACCAATAGGGGTATAATAAATAATTGAGTTGTCTAATCTTAATTAATCCTTAACAATCCCGGAAGAATATAGTGTTTATAAAAGGAGTGATATTGAATCATGAATGAAGTTGGATTATTTTTTGCATTTACCGCTGGTATTTTATCATTTTTCTCACCATGTGTATTCCCCCTCCTTCCTGCCTACATAACGCATTTGACAGGCGGAAAGATTGAAGGCTCAAAGGTAGCGGTCGACCGCGCAACCCTGTTCACACGTTCATTTGGTTTTATCATCGGGTTCAGCCTGATTTTTATTGTAATGGGAGCATCAGCATCCTTCCTTGGCCAGATGTTCGCTAACTACAGAACGATCGTCATGCAGATCGCCGGCCTTCTGATTATAATTTTCGGACTGCAAATGGCTGGGCTTTTGAACATAAAATTTCTAATGATGGAAAAGAAGATTCAATCAGAATCGAAATCGAAGGGTGTATTCAGCTCTGTCTTTCTTGGTATGGCTTTTGCCAGCGGCTGGTCCCCTTGTGTAGGACTGGCGCTCTCGTCCATCCTGCTGCTCGCGAGTTCATCTGATACTCTGTATCAGGGAATGTACCTGCTGACTTCTTACTCTATTGGCATGGCAGTTCCTTTCCTGGTCATTTCATTCGTTATTTCGTATTCATTAAAAGCGATCAAGAAAATCAACAAGTATTTATCAAAGCTGGCATTTGTAAATGGAATGATTATGGTAGGAATGGGCTTTTTGGTCCTATCCGGACAGATGCAAAAAATCAGTGCATGGCTGTCTGCTTATACCTTGTTTGAATTTTAGATTCTGGAGCAGCTGCCAAAGGAGTGATGTTCATTTTGAATAAAGACCTGATTGGCAAGAGTGTACTAGTTGTTGAAGATGATCCGAAAATCAGGACATTGGTGAAAATTTACTTAATGAATGAAGGCTATGAAGTCCTGGAAGCCGATAATGGTAATGTGGCGATGGAAATGATCGAACGTTATGATCCATGCATCCTGATTCTTGACCTGATGCTTCCCGGCAAGAGCGGCGAGGAAATTTGCCGCTGGCTCCGCAATGACCTGGAAAGCATGATGCCTATCATTATGCTGACAGCCAAAGCTTCGGAAAAGAGCAGGATAGAGGGCTTTAAGATGGGCGCGGATGATTATATCGTCAAGCCTTTCAGCCCCGCTGAATTAATGGTACGCATCGAGGCCGTCCTAAGAAGGACAGCAAGCAGATGCGGCAAGCTTACTTTTACCGGATTGACGATCAAACCGGCTAAAGCTGAGGCACGGGTCGATGGCGAGCTGCTTGACTTGACCAACTTCGAGTTCAGGCTGCTCCACATGTTCATGCAGCATCCGGGACAAATTTTATCACGGACACAGATTCTTGATACTATATATGAAAATAACGAGAAAGCTGTCACGGAGCGTACGATTGATGTCCACATCAAAAATCTCCGTGAAAAAATAAAAGAAAAGACACCTAAGGATTATATTCAGACAGTCAGAGGAATGGGGTATAAGTTTGCGGCGAATTAAGGCAGTTGCAAATCTATTGTTGTCAAAGCTCGTAGCCGTGAACAGCTTTGTCGTCCTGCTGGTCATCATGCTTGCAGGAATCTCGGTAAAGGATTATGCCTGTTACCTGGTCAACCAGGAACAAGTGACTGGCCCTCAGCTGGTAGATACCTTGAATTCCTTTTTGGTAAAGGTCAGCGTCATCGCTTTTATCACTGCTGGCCTTGTCCACTATTTTTCAGTCAGGCGGATTGTCAAACCGGTTAAATCAATGTCCGCAGCGGCCAATACGATAAAGGAAGGCAGGATTCCTCCCGCGATCATCCCTTCAGCAAAGGGTGAACTGGGAGAGCTGGTAACGAACTTCAATGCGATGACAGAAACCTTATCCGCAGTCCAGACGAGGCGCGAGGAAATGCTCAGGGATATTGCCCACGAACTGAGGACTCCCCTTACCAATATAAATGGATATCTTGAAGCACTTCATAATGGGGTCCTTACCGGTGACAAGGAGTTATTCGGTTCCCTGCTGGATGAATCCCGGAGAATCACCCGCATTGTCGATTTGATTTCTGAGCTGGACGCATGGAATAAGGAAGTCTATTTTCTCGAAAAACAATTCGAAAAGATAGACATGAAAGAAGTGATGTCAGAATCTCTCGCCGCTTTCCAGCTTAAAATTGGCAAAGGCTTTGATTCCTATCACCAAAATATGCTGCATTCCGTGGTTTATGGCCATTCGGACGGGCTTAAGCAGGTGATTTCTAATCTTCTTCAAAACATCATAGACTATGATACAGGCAGGCACTTAACAATCGAAGCCAAGTCTCTTGGAAAGGCCTATATGATTACTTTTACACATACCGGTAAGTATATTGACCCTGATAAAAAAGAGCTTATATTTGAGCGTTTTTACCGGATGGAAGATTCCCGAAGCACGAAGTCCGACGGTGCTGGCCTGGGGCTGGCCATCGCTAAGAGCATAATTGAAGCCCATGGCGGCGAAATTGGGCTTGATACTGATGGTTTTAACCATTCATTTTGGATCAAACTTCCACTTCATACCGCTTCTTAATCATTCCTTAACAAAAGCAGTTTATTGTATGGGAAAAAGGAGCGATCATACATGGACTTTACTTATTATAATGAAAAATTAATTGGCCAGCTTGAATATGGATTCCTTCCTGTTTCACCGAACTCTGAAATGGGCTACAGGCCTTTTGAACTCTTTGTTTCTTCTTTGGTGGGCTGCAGCACATCCTTGCTTGCAAATATTTTAGTGAAAAAGAGAATAGAATATAAGAGAATTGACGTGAACGTTACAGCTGTAAGAAATAAGGACGAGGCTAACCGGATTGAACAACTAACCTTTGATGTCAGAGTTCAGACCGAAGAAACTGGAAAAGAAGATCAGGCTGAGAAGCTTGCCAGCCTGGTGATAAAAAATTGCGGCATGATCCAATCGGTCATCGGAAGCATTGACATCCGTTACCGTATTGAATTTACGCCAGACCAACTCAAAAGGTGATGCTGCTTGAATTATATAACGATCGGCAGATTCACGCTGCCTGCAGATTTGCTTGCAGCCTTTGCCGCGATATTCCTCGGAGCCATGGTATACTGGCTTAAGGAACGAAAAAGCATTGGCGATTGGTATTGGAATAGTTTCTTTATCTATATCGCCATCTACAAATTAAGCTATGCTATCTTCAATTTCAGCATGTTCATTGACACCCCCCTCTCCCTGGTTTATTTCAACGGCGGAACGGGAGGGCAAATTCTGGCATTAACAGGAATTGCGGTCTATTTATTCATCAGCTCAAGGAAAAAGGAAAACAGCAGCAAGCAGGAGTTATTGCCTGCTTACTTAAGCTTTTTCATGCTTTATGAAATTGCTTTATTTGCTCTTTCCTATGATATAAAAGCTGCTGCGGTACAAGCGGTGATTTTTGCAGGTTTCCTTGTAGTTTATTTTAAAGATTTCAGGCTTAAGGAACAGCTTGGAATTTTATTCTTAATGGCAGAAGCATTAATATTGAGCCTGTTTTCAGATTTGCTGCTGGCAGAGAATCTCTTAATAATCGGACTTGGAGTGTTTTTGCTCGTTTTTCAACGTATTAATAAGGAGGAATTACAGCTTTGAATAAAAACCTTTTATCGTTTGCCATCCTGGCACTGGCAGTGGTGATTCTAGTGGTGAATATCTGGAAGCCGGATTCTACTGAGAGTGAAAAGAAAACGGCTGTGCCAACTGAAGAAGTATCAGGAGAGGAAGACATCCCGGGCGCAAAGCTTTCTGCACTTCGTGAAGGAGCAGAAGCACCTGATTTCGAACTGACGACTCTTGCTGGAGAAAAAGTCAAACTGTCTGACTATCGCGGAAAGAAAGTAATCCTGAATTTCTGGGCAACCTGGTGTCCTCCATGTAAGGCCGAAATGCCGCACATGCAGAACTTCTATGAAGAAAATAAAGACAAAGGCGTCGAAATCGTTGCGGTCAACCTGACCAACATGGATAAGGGAATGGAAGATATTAAAACCTTTGTTAAGGATTACGGTTTAACATTTCCGATTCCCCTTGATGAGGAAGGTGTAGCAGGTACAACCTATCAGGCTTTCACGATCCCAACAAGCTATATCCTTGATGAAAACGGCGTGATCACGAAAAAAATCGTCGGACCAATGGATGAGAACATGATGAAGGAATTAACCGGAATTTAATAAAAAGTCGCGGCATGCCAATGATGGCTGATGCCGTGGCTTTTTTTTCTGGGTTAAAGACCATTGGTGCTATAATAAACAATAATTATTGCAGCCAATATGGCCGATTTGTTATATAAAAAGAAAAAAACAAGAAATTTGGCAGGCTCTTTTGTTCATTTGAGGTTTGTTTTAATTGGAATTTCCCGTAAAAATCAAGATATCGACGAAATCGCAGCACTTATCGGCGGAAATTTAATTTTATCGACGAATTTTACATTTATATCGACTATAAAACAATTATATCGACGAATTGGAAATTTCGGCCGATTTTTTCCAGAAAAAAAGGTAACCAATAAACCTCTTGGCTGCCTGCACTAGCAAATTACGATAAAAGCTGTTGGCAAAGGAATCCAAACAACAAGGAAACCCCGTTAAATACTCAAGATCTTCGGTGTATCATCTGCTTTAAAACTTCCTTTGTCTTTCAAAAATTCTTTAATCACATCAACTGCATGGACGCCATGATAGGTTTTATCTGCCTCAGCTCCTTTAAATAGCTGTTTGCCTCCCCCTGTAATCTTGTATTTTTTATTCAGTTCGATCTCCTTGCCGCCAATCAGAATCTTCTGGATTCGATTTCCCTCGGGATTATACGGCTTGAAGGCCATGAACAAGCCGGAAGACCTTAAAATGTAACCGCCCTTTTGTTTGAACGGATCTCTGGAAAACACCATTTCGAGATTCTTTTCAAGAGCCTGCAATAAACGTTCCCCTGTCATATCCATCGTGAACATTTCAGGGTTCGTGGGAATGATCGTATGCAAATCGTATTCTGTAATTTCTCCTTCAGGGATTGGGGTTCCATAACGCCAGCCATGTGAAAAGGCAAGGTCGCAATCGAATGCATGCATATATGCATCGGTGATCAATTGATCCATCGGAGCTTCATTAAGTGTCATTCTATGCAAAATGGACTCTGTGCTGCCGACGATGTTATTTCGCTCCTGTGAGAAAGGTTCCAAAATATCAGCTATAAGCCTGGCCATCTCGTCATCTTCAGGGCAGCTTTCATCTACCGCGATCAATTCATAATGGGAGCTTTTGATTTTTCCATCTTCAAATATTATGTCGAGCTTTCCCAGAAAGGATGAACTGGACCCTGCCTGTACCACAATCGTGTTGTTTACTGTGATCGGCTGTTCAATCCGATCATGGCTATGTCCAGATAAAATAATATCGATGCCGTCAATCATTGAAGCCAGTTCTGCATCCAGCGGAAGTCCCATGTGGCTGAGCAGCACAACTAGATCTGCCTGGTCCTTCAGTTCCTCTACGCACTTGCGAGTTTCTTCTACGCCTTTAGAAAAAATAAGCCCCTTGGAGAAACTATCCGGCATGGTCTCATCAACATATGGATAAGTCAAACCTATGATTCCGACTTTGACGCCATCCATATCTTTAATTGTGTATGGTTTTAAAAAGGTATCTTCAGCATCTTCACTTTTAACATTGCAAGCCAATGTCGGGAAAGGCAGCCTGCTTGCAAGAGATTTGAGCTGCTCCTTTCCAAATGCGAAATCCCAGTTCCCCGGTACCCATCCATCCAGCTGCATTTTTTCCAACGCGGGCAGAAGTCCCTCCCCACGGGTCGATACCAGTGGCAAAGTTCCATGAAAAAGATCGCCGCCATCAAGGAACAGTACATTCCCTTGCGCTTTCAAATCCTTAATGTACTTTGCAATCCGCGGGAATCCTCCTGTTGGTTTTAGCTGAGGGGTATTATCTACCCAAAATAATTCCTGATGAAGATCAAGGCTGCCATGAGTATCATTCTGTTGGATAATCGTCAATTTAGTCATACTTTCTCCTCCTCATAAACTTTTTTCATAAACCTCCTGCTTGCCTGAAGCTTATGAAAAAAGCCTATTTATAGTTGAAAGGAGCACCATAAATTAGGTACTCCCTTCTATTTCTTTTATCGGACCGCACATCGGTTAGGACCGATTTCCATTTCCCTCTGCTCATCGATATCTGGATCGATTTTACCCATATTTGTCTGCCTGATTTCCTGATAAGCGTTAGGCTGGGGCGGCAGGTTTTCGGTAACCGTTTTACGGAAGGCATCTTCACTGTCGATCTGCAGACCATGATTCTCTGCATACAGAACTCCCAGCTTTTCAGATACACTGCCGTCATCGTTCATTTCATTGATGCCCATATAGTGGGCTGGAAGAACAAGGAGTTCATCAGCAAGCTCTTTATAGCGCTTGTACAATGTCTCTCTTAAATCGCCCACCCAATCCTGTGCCAACCCAGCAAGGTCAGGGCGTCCAATCGAATCAATGAACAGAATGTCACCGGTCATCAGATACTTGTCATCCACAATGAAGGATGTACTTCCAATTGTGTGGCCCGGTGAATACAAGGCGCGGATGACTGTGCCTCCAACCTTGATTTCATCTCCATCCTGAAGCGGTTCATAGTGGAAGGTTACTTCCCCGGCATCTTTTGGGGGGAGATAATATTTGGCTCCCACTTTTTCCGCCAGCTTTCGTCCCCCGGAAATATGGTCGGCATGAAGATGCGTATCAAGCAGGGCTGTGAGCTTATAATCCTTGCCTGACATAAACTCTTCATATTGCTCAATCATCCTGTTCGTATCAATGATTGCAGCTTCCCCGTTCGATTCAAGAAGGTATGAAAGACAGCCCTTTCCAATCCGGACAAACTGGTAGATTGAGCCCCCGCCGTTAAGGTCGCCTATTTTAACTGGCTCTAAATGCTCACTCCATGCCTTCATTCCGCCCTCTACAGAATAAACGTCCTTGAATCCCGCTTCTTCAATCTGGTCAGCGACAAACTCAGAAGAACCACCCTTGGCACAAATGACATAAATGTCTTTTTCCTTAGGCAGAACATTCATGATTGGGTCAATACCTTCAAGGAGATCGAAATACGGTGCGTTATGAACCTTTACTTGGCGCCCTTCGATTTTCCAATCATCAAAGTCATCAGTATTCCTCGCATCCAGGATAAAAAGATCCTCATGATTGATGACTTTTCGCGCTAGTTCTTTTACTGAGATGGTCTTGGCCATTTTGCTCCTCCTTTCAGATGTTTAGAACGTCAGCGTTATATCCGCATCACTTGCAAAATGCAGGAAGGAAGCAGCTCCGCCGACATCAATTCCATCAACAAAAGCTTCCTTCTGGAGCGTCATAACGTCCATTGTCATCTGGCAGGCGATCATTTTGACACCCATTTCCTGCGCCATTTCTACAAGCTGGTCTACTGGCGGAACATTCTCCCTTTTGAAGCCTTCCTGGAAATGCTCTGTTCCCGGAGGCATCGGCAGCTGTTTGTGCATTTCTTTATGGATCAAATTCAGTCCTTCAAACGTAAAGAAGATTCCTACTTCCGCATCTGTAGCTGCTGCTGCAGTTGCGATATTGAATACTTTATATGCATCGAACATTCCGCCGTTAGCGGCGATGATAGCTACTTTCATTATCTGGTTCCTCCTTATTTTTCAACTGTTGTTTCAGTTGGGCCTGTCCAGTCCTTCATTCCAGAGACAACATTTATAGGTTTTTTGAATCCTTTTTCTGCCAGCTTTTTCGCTGCCATATCACTTCTTGAGCCGGAACGGCAGATCACATAGACATCTTCATCTGGATTCAGCTCATTAAAACGCTGCTCAAGTTCTCCAAGCGGGATGGACTTAGCATTTGGAATATGGCCGAAAGCATATTCTGCAGATTCCCGTACATCTAGAACCGTGATTTTTTCGTCACCCTCAAGCTTGGCCATAACCTCTTCAAGAGTGGCTGTGTGAGGATGAGGAGAATCATTGGTTAGCTCTTCATTACTCGCCTTGCGCAAGTAATGCTTCAGTACATCTCCCTCGGTTATTGTCCCAAGATATTGATTGCCTGTACTTTCCGCCCAAGCTTTTAAGTCTGTCGTTGAACCTTTATCAGTTGCCTGTACCTCAATGACTTGTCCAGGCTCTAATTCATTCATCGTTTTTTTCGTTCTGACAATAGGCATAGGACACGCGAGCCCCTTTGCATCCAAAACCTTATCCGCAGAAATTGACATAGTAATCCCCCTTCCTACTGAATAGTATTGATTGCACACGGCAATCCATACTGAAAAAATTTTCCCTATACCTATACCTCATACGGTAAAAAATATGCGTGGTTTGCGAAAAAAAACAGCAGCCTGTATCTTTTGGCTGCTGTCCGTCCTATGCTTTTGAATAATAGTGATTTGGAAGGTACGGGCTGGTATAGCCTGTTCTGGTCATCCAGGGAATATAGCTGACCGGATTTACGGTTATCGCATATTTAAACATGTTGTTCATCATGCTGTCCATGCCCATAAAAGAGATAGTCATGACCATATACATTGCCTTGATGGTATTAAACTGCGAAAGTTCTGTAACATATACAATCCTGTTCGCCATTTCACCGATTTGGCCTTCTGTCCACAAAATTCTGTCTGCCATGAAACCAATTTGATTCTCTGTATATAAAACCCCATTCAGAGCCTGGGTGAAGGTATCCGCACCCATTTGCCCCACATAGACGATCGCTTTGCTTGTCGCCATCGCATTCACCTCCCGCTAATCAGACTATGTTGTGGAATTTGTTTAGGTGTATGGCTAATAATGAAGCAAATACCTAAGGGGTGCAGTGCAGGCGAAAAAAGAAAAAAAAATGCCACAGCAGACCAGCCTGTGGCATTAAAATTTATTCAATTCTCCCGTTCACCAGCAACTGCTTCCATGACTTTCCGCCATCTTCGGACTGATACAAATCATTAAGGATTGTAATGAAGGCAATTCTGCCTTCATTCTTTGCATCAGCAGCAATATAGGTAATTGGATTATCATATTTCAGTGTCGGAATTGGAAGTTCCTCGGCTGTTTCTGGCTGTGCATCTTTCAGCTTAACTAGCTTAATTTTATTTTGCTGAACAGGCGATATAAACAATGATTCCTGAGAATAGGCAGCTGCAGTAACCATTTCATAATCGCCCAGCCTCTTCATGTTTTTTCCGTAATCGTCCGTGATAAAGACTCCTTCTCTTGTTGACATTGCAAAAGTGGAGCCTTTTTCGGGATGGGCTGCAATGATACCAAGACTATCGGCATCGAGGCCCTTTAGCTCAACTGGCTGCCAGCTTCCTGCTGCATCCTTTGACACATAGACTCCCCTGTCCAGCTTTGAATTAGCCTCTTCATTGATCAAATACAGTACTTGATCCTTGAAGCTTGCTGACAGGAAGTGAAAATCACTTTCTCCATAGAAGGCGACTTTATCCAGCGACTTACCATTGTCTGTACTTTTAATGAGTCCAAGAGGATTTTTTAGATCAGAGCCCTCTTCAGGATGACCGCTCGCATAAAAGCCGTCCTCAACAGCCTGGAATCCCATATAATCATGATTCTCACTTACAGTTTCAAACCATTGGCCATCTTTAAAAATTTTTATTCCATTGTGAGAGGCTACATAAAGGCCCGCATCATTCCCCGGGTAGCCAATTCCGTGCACATGGTCGATCTGCTGCGCTACTGCCTTGACGATAAAATCCTTACCCACATTTTCGTTTTTTGTGTCACTTGATTCCTGCTTTGAATCTGTTAC
The DNA here is from genome assembly GCF_057785455.1 of Mesobacillus sp. NCBI lineage: Bacteria > Bacillati > Bacillota > Bacilli > Caryophanales > Bacillaceae > Mesobacillus > Mesobacillus sp. Next base: position 27,974 of record NZ_JBYNSB010000009.1, on the reverse strand, counting down.
CGTTTCTTCCTGAGCCGTTTTTTCATTTTCTGCTTGTTCTTTATCATTGGCACACCCTGTGAATGCCAGCAGTACTGCCGCAAAGGTTATTATCACTTTGTTGTTAAAGGTTTTCATTTTTGCATCCTCCGATTTCTTTTCTTTGATGTCCAATAATAGTAGCAAACACCAGCAGCAACAGCAAAAGCAGCTGCGGCCATCTGGTATTCCCCCTTCCAGCCAAGGAGTGTATGTACTGAGTAAGCCTCTATAAAGAGGGCAGGAATTTTGCCAACAGTGCTGGATACCATAAAAGCTGCAGCACTCATCCTGCTAAATGCAGCTGCAAGGGTAACAAGTCCTGAAGGGACAAATGGAAAGATCCTAAGCAGCAAAACCAGGATGAATGCTTCTTTCCCACTGGTAGTTTTTAATTTTTCAATCCATTTATGGGAACGTGTATTTTCCTGTTTGCTGCTTAATTTCTTCATGCCGAGACGATACAGGAAAAAGCTGATTACCGCACCAGAAGCCTCCCCTAAGATAGAAAGCAACAGTCCGCCGGAAAAACCAAAATAAATGATGTTGGCAGCTGTCAGGAACGCACTTGGAACCACCCCAGCGACGGAAATCAGGATATTTACCAGAACACTGACCAAAATAGCCAGCCAGACAGGCATTCCTGTCATAAATTCTAAAAAAGTCATACAGCGCCCCCGTTATTGCTTTAAAGTTCAACAATTTGTCACTGCTTCTGCTGAGTTTTTGCATAATCATTTTCTATGATACAGACATAAACACAAAGGAGCTGATTCGTGTGAAATCCGCCATTTTAACCATCTTCAGTGCCTCAATAATCTTCGGCGCAACTTTGACAGCCTTTGCAGAAGAACCAAAAGAAAGCAATGAAATCATGAATTTCGGACAAATGAAACCACTGATGGAAAAAATGCATCCAGATCTCTCGGCTGATGAATTGAAGCAAATGTATCGTGATTGCCACGGCACAAATGGCGCAATGCCAAGCAAGAACTTCAATATGATGGATACCAGCCACATGGACATTGTAGATTAGAAGTATATTTTGGACAAAATAAAAAGGTTCTGGAATCCCGCCAGAGCCTTTTCTTGCTGATTCTTCTATTATAGTGCAAAAATGTGCAGAAAGTATGAAACATGCTTGTTTGGATGATTGCTGGCGCGGAGGAATAATTTTGGGAAGAGTGATTGGGAGTTTGTTTTTATTTAGAAGCACTCGGTGATGATTTTAAATCTTGATTGCAATATTAGAACCACTTGGAGACGATTTTATATCTTGGATTGCTCTAATGGCCCTTATTAGAACCATCCGGAATCGTTTTTTCTTCGTGGATGGTCCTAATCGGCTTTGTTAAAACCATCCGGGGACGTTTTTTCTTCCTGGATGGTCCTAATCAGCCTTGTTAGAACCATCCGGAATCGTTTTTTCTTCATGAATGGTCCTAATGGCACTTAATAGAACCATCTGGGGCACTTTTTTCTTCTTGAGTGGTTCTAATCCACCTTATTAGTACCACTCAAAGACGATTTTCTTCGTGAAAGGTTTTAATGACCCTTATAAGAACCACTTGTTTATCACACTAAATTGAAAAAGAATAGCTGTTACCTTAATAATATTTTATTTAAAGGTGTCTGATATTTAGGCACCTTGTGTCGTTATCAACAACAAAGTTTACGAAAACAGCCAAAAAAATACAAAGCGCTCTTCCATTAAAAACAGCCAGCTTCCTCTACGGAACCGGCTGTTTCATTCGTTTAGGCTAGGTTGTCACCAATGCTATGCTGTGATGGCAGGTCGGCTACCTGGATGCCACCGGTTGTGTGCTGCGATGGCAGGTCGGCTACATTTGTGCCTCCAACTGAATGCTGGGATGGCAAATCAGCTACGGTACTGCCGCTTGAGTGCTGCGAAGGAAGATCCTCTGTTTGCGCCCCGCTGGTCGAGTGCTGGGATGGCAGGTCCGCTACATTTGTGCCTCCAACTGAATGCTGCGATGGCAGGTCGGCTGCATCAATCGATGGATAGTTCAAGCCAGCTGCACCAACAATCGCGGCGGCAATCGCAGTAACCAATAATACTTTTTTCATGGTGAACCTCCTTCCTGATGGATATTTGTTCAAGTTATAAATAACTTAAAACCTTTACTAAGAATGTTTTAATAGCTTATCCATCTCTGTTAATACTAATCTAGCAAACTTTTCATTTTGCTGAAGCTGAAAAATCGTCACGGCCTTTTCCAGGTATTCTTTTCCTTCTGGTAATTTACCCAATTTTATGAAATTCATGCCTGTTTGATAGTGAAGTTCTCCAAATAAATACATATTTTCTTCATATATACAGTTATCGATCCCTTTATTGCAGTAAATAAGTGACTGCTCATATTTCTCAAGCTTCGATAATGCCTGTGCAAGTCCGTATAAAATTTTTAGCCAGATACTCGAGTCGAGCACTTGCGGAAGGGCAGTTAAATTATCCAATGCCTCGAGGAAGACTTCAACCGCTTGATCCAGATTGCCGTGATCTTTTTCAATTATGGCGATGCTGGTCAGAATCTCGATTTCGCGCTCTGTCATTTGCTTTCTCTCTGGATTTGTCAGCGTTAAAGCTTCAAGCAGCAAGCTCACGGAACGGTCTTTATCACCTTCGAGATAATAAACGCAGATTCCCTCATGCCATATTAAAAACTGCCTGAAGGATGTATGCTTGAACAGCGGGTTATCCTGCTCTTTTTTCAGGATTTCATTTATGGCTGCGTAGTCACGATCTCTTTTATATTTCTTGATCAATTGCATAACTGAAAATGCATAGTTATATGTATCAGTGGAAGCGATGTCAAAAAAGTGGTTCAGTTCCACATCTAGCTTCACTGCCATTTTATATAGCTGGTCTAACGTTGGATATTTCTTTTCTTTTTCAAATTGAATTATATCCTCTTCAGAACAAATGCCCTCTGCTAATTCAGGCACGGAGAATCCTTTAAACTCTCTCATTGATTGAAGTATTTCTCCGAAGCTATATCCAACCAGGCTCATTCGTACACCCCATTTAATATTAATTACATCTATATTATCATAATGTTGAAAACTTTTAAAAATTCAACTAAAAACCAGGATGTATTTTCATCCTGGTTCACAGCTTCATTTTACAAAAACATAATATGTTAAAGAAAGGGATACTGCTGAAAGAAGGATTACCACAATCGAACCGGGCTTATTTTTTTGCTTCCACAGTGTTGCTGCAAATGCCGCCGAATACAGAAAGACCAGTGTGACAGATATCCAGACTACCCAAATCACTAATCTCTCACCTCTTTAAGCTCTGGGAGTTTTGTCTGTCGGCCAAACTCGCCAAAGCGGATTTCTACTTTAACCTTAACGTCCGCTTCAGGATAGGATTTCATCCAATCATAGTCCCGAAATTCTTTCAATGTACCAAATTGCTTTCTTATTGGAATTGAAAGGTGGAAGGTATCTCCTTTAAATTCTTCCTGAGTCCTTTGGATGAATTGGGTGAAGTTGTATTCAATCTTTTCCGTCATAGACTCCTTCAATCTTTCCATCTTCTTCGTGTTTTTTGCATAGTTAATCATGCTTGGGTCACTTAAAACCTCGATAAATAAAGGTACTCTTATTTCTATTATGGAACGTCCAAATTTTTGCTTAAATTCAAAGGTGTTCTGTTTCCGCTCGGATATCCTTACTGATATTCGATACTTTTCATCAAAAGGGTCAAGGAATGTGGTCCTGATATCCTCAGTTTCCCATGTATTATCAAGCAGGCTGGAGATCCTTGTTTCTTCTCCCGTAATCTTGCCAATCATCATTCCTTCCTTAAATACTGCTGAACCAATAAATTGGGTATTGTTTGTTTCCCCCTCGACCTGGATTTCGCCTGCCAGGAAATCATCATCGGATCTTTCCGATCGTTCTTTTTCTGCCTTTTGTGTCGTTGCATAGATCGCTAAGAATAAATCAGCGTCACTTTCGGTTATTCGGAAAAAATCATTTAGGTCTGTATCGGGAATCATCCCGGTTTCTTGGCCTCTCTCAATCATGAACTCAAAATATTTATGAGGACGGGTTTCGAGCCTGGGTTTATTGGACCTGATAAATTCAGCAGCCTCTTCTTTGGATACAATGAACTGTGTGCTTCTTTTTATTTCACGGTCCTTTGCTGCAGCATAGACCCATCTAATAAAATTCGGGTCCTCCGCTAAGTCTTCTGAAACAATTAGCACCCTCAGAAGGTCATATGAAATTTCCTTTGCAATCACCGTGTTGGCGGTACTTCGCGAAGATATGAAATCATCTGCAGCAATGGTGATGATTTCCTGTGGCGGCTCATTTGTTCCCCCGCCAGATTGCTGTGAACCCACCTCGGGATTGGCAATCATGTATGTGACCTTCACTTTGCCTTCCACTTCATGCTTATCTAGCCCGATGGCAATAACGTAAGCTTTTTGGTCCAATTCCTTTTGGTCCCAACACCCGGCCAGAGGCAAAATCCATAACGCCAGAAGAATGAATTTAACTGGATTCTTTAATGGTGCCATTCTTAAAGTCCCCCCGAATTTTGGCAATTAGCCACATAAGTGGCGGCAGGAATAAGAACGCTGGACTGAGCAGCATTAAAATCTTTTGCCTCATGGTATAAAGGACAATCGACGGACTGTCTGGCATTAGCCCCAAAAGAATTACCATGACAGCCAGCAACGGGATTAGATACTCAAATTCTTTTATTTTTAAGATGCCTCCCAGCATGATCGCACTTAGGTAAAGGTAGAAGGAAAACCTAATGAAGGTTGCGACAAGCCAAAATGGAAAAAACAGTGTCTCGACATTTGTGAGAAATCCAATTTGTATGTAACGGATGGTTTCATGGAAGGGGTAGCTAAGCATTTCAGCTGTGGTGTAATCAAAAAGCATCACAAAGGTCCCCATTGCCAGGCAGATCTCAAGCGTTACGAATATCAGGGATAAGTACGTTCCGCGCTTATAATCCTTAAAATTTGCAACAAGCGGGGCAATAAGCCCAATAAACAGAAAATCGGCAAAGATCGAAACATTCTTTGCAGATGCTTTCAGGATTTCCAGCTTGCCTTCACCCCAAATTGGAAAAAGAAAGGCAAAATGTCCAGATTTCAAACTGAAAATAATCGCGATAAAAAGGGTGATCTTTAAATAAGGAAGAAGCAGCCAAGATACAGCGCCAATTTGCTCAATCCCCCGCTTGGCACCATAGGCACAAACAATAATTAAAAGTGCATAAATAACATATATCGGTGTCTTGGTAAAATACATCGTTCCAATAATATCTACATACATACCTGAATCCACTATTAAGGCAGCGGTGCCCATGATCAGGATCACAATAGAAACCAGGGTTCCAATAAACTTTCCAAATAGATGGATGATTACTTCATGAAGATTCTTATCCTTATGGACAGAGAACACTTTTATTAACAGGATAATTGGAACGGCAGACACTAACCCAATGACCAGGACTGCCAGCCAGCCTGCATTCTTGGCATTTTCATATATAATTGCAGGGGTATCATCACTAAGCTTTGATCCAACAGTGAGGGCAATAATGGCCATATATTCTTTTAAACCGATCTTCCCCTTATTTTGCTTCATTATTTATGCCTCATCGCTCTTTTTTTGTATATCAGAAGGTTTTAAAAATCCCGGTCTCAGTTTTTCATTTTTTATCAGCCTGCGAAAGATCGTATCCTTTGAAGATTTATAATTTGGAGATAGCGGAGCTAGATAAGGGACTCCAAACGATTTAAGAGACACCATATAAAAAAGGCCAAAAACAAACATCGCCGTCATTCCGTAAATCCCGATTACCGCCGCAGACACAATAAAACCGAAACGGATCAATCTCACTGCAAAGTTAAGGCTCAGATCCGCAACAGCGAAGGAACTTAATCCTCCGAGTGCAACGACGATAATTACAATGGGGCTGATGATATTAGCCTCAACAGCAGCCTGTCCAAGAATCAGCGCCCCAACAATTCCAATCGTTGGACCAATCGGGCTCGGTACACGTAATCCTGCCTCTCTGATCAATTCGAATGCCGCTTCCATGATCAGGATTTCGATGACCGCCGGGAACGGTACTTTTTCACGGGAGGAAGCGATTGCCAGCAATAAATCAGGGGGAATCATTTCCGCATGATATGTAGTGATCGCAACGTAGATCGCTGAAGTAAAAATGGTAATGAAAAGAGCAACCATTCTCAAAGCCCTAGTGAAATTTCCGTATAGAAACCGCAAATAATGATCCTCTGGACTATGAAAAAAAGACCAGAAGGTGGCTGGCAAAACAAGGCTGTCAGGAGAATTATCCATCAACAAAATGATATAGCCGTCCTCAAGGAATGACGCGGCCCTGTCTGGTCTTTCTGTTGTCAGAATGCTGGGGAAGAGCGAATAATTTCGTTCTTCGATGTATTCCTCAAGAAGGGACAGATTCTGGATTGAATTCACCTCTAGACTTTTTAGCCTTTCCTTGACGTTATCAACCAGTTTTTCATTGGCAAGTCCACGTACGTAGAGGACAAAAACATCATTATGAGAGCGCTGTGATACTTCCACGGCTTCCACGATTAAATTTTCGTTCCTGATTTTTTTCCTCAGCAAGGAGATATTGGCGACTGCCTTTTCGTTAAACGATTCTTTAGGACCCTTGATGAGAATTTCATTTTCCGGCTTTTCAATCCCACGGCTTTGCATATCAGGGCAGTCCATGACATAAGCCCTTGCCTCACCATCCAATAGAAAAACTGCATTGCCTCTATTGATTTCTTTGACAGCATCTTTAATAATAGAAATTTCATGGACCATCTGGACTGAAACAATATCGCGGATCAGTTTATTTTTGGATGTATTCTCTGTCAGTGGCTTAAGAATACTTTCTTCAATACTCTTCACATCGGTAATCGTACTGATAAAAATAATGGCTGCCTGCTTATTCAATCCTTCAACAAACAACTCTCTCAGTTTTACATCCTTGTTATCCGGAACGCTGTAAATTTGTTTTAGAATGGCAAGATTGGATTGAAGATTGCTGCTGATTTCTTTTTCCTTGAGATCCGCTTGCTCTCCAGCAATCTTTGGCTGCTGGGAAGCTTGTTTTTTCTGCTGTTTCTTGAACAGATTTAACATTTCCGCTAACATACCAATCTTCCCCCTGCAGGTTTGACCCAGCTTTTCCTTTTGTTAACATTTGCTAATCTGCTAATTTTTATGAGCTTAATGTAAAAAAACAAATTAATTATGTATGAATTTATCTTTTGAGGTTTAATACAGAGGTTCTGGTTATAAAAAAGAGTTACTGGTGAAATATTCTGAGTTACTGGTGAAAAAACAGGAGTTACTGGTGAAAAAACAGGACTTACTGGTGAAATATTCTGAGTTACTGGTGAAAAAGCCTAAGTTGCGGGCAAACTGGCATGATCTAATTACATTTTTTCTGGGAATGTTTAAAAAAATCTATTTTTTTAATAAATCTTCCTGGATTCATTGATATTTTGTCTTAATATTACTTAATAACAAACACCAAAAAACCCAGGATCCACTCCTGGGTTCGTCTTCAGCTCTTTTTCCTTGATGCCACTAAGTATACTATTCCAGCTCCCAAAGCAATGATCGCAACTGGGATGATATAAGGCTTTGCCACATCCTTGATCCCCGCCCAGTTTTCCCCTAGGACAATGCCTAAATATAAAAAGAAAATGGTCCACGGGATTACTGCAGCGACGGTGTAAAGTGTAAACTTCACGAACGACATTCTCGCAATGCCAGCAGGAATCGAGATGGCATGCCGAACAACAGGGATGAATCTTGCCGAGAAAATCACACCTGGTCCATACTTGTTGAACCATTGCTCAGATACGTCTATGTGATGCTTATTGATTAAAAGGTATTTTCCGTATTTTTCAAGCACAGGCCTGCCGCCATAATATCCAAGCCAGTACAAAAACAGCTGTGCGATCGTTCCCCCAATCGTACCTGCTATGACAGCGCCGACAAATCCGATTGTTCCCTGGGAAATCATATAACCACCATAGCCAAGGACGATTTCACTTGGAATCACTTCAAGCATCAAACCCAGGGCGATGCCCAGGTAACCCAGGCTTGATAGCAAGTCCAATACATTTAAAATAAATTCCTGCACAGGAAATTCCACTCCATTCTTTTTACTTGCATTGATTCATTATAAATCTCTGAGGGAAAGCATGTAAACTGCTGAAGCACGCACTCTCGCTATCATGTGTTTTTTTATCTAAAAGAAGCAAACTAGCCTTATAGAAAATTGGTAGCTATAAGGAGTAGATCAGCATGGAAAGCAAGAATAAATTAAGTGTCTGGATCTTAACAGCCCTGGTGGTTGGCAATATGGTGGGTTCAGGCATCTTTATGATCCCGCGCTCATTGTCTGAAGCGGCGAGCCCGCTAGGTGTTTTACTGGGCTGGCTTTTAACAGGATTTGGCGTCTTGATGACAGCCCTAGTGTTTGGGAATCTCGCATTGCGGAAGCCAAACCTTACCGGCGGTCCGCAAATCTATGCCAAGGAGTTATTCCGGGCCGGTTCACATGCCGGAACTCTCTCGGGCTTCATGGCTTCTTGGGGATACTGGATTGGCAATTTTGCCGGGAACATTGCGATTATCACTACATTTGCAAGCTATTTGTCGACCTTCTTTCCAATACTAACAAGCAAGGCAGAGCTTTTCAGCGTCGGAAATACGGCCATCACCACTGGAAATTTATTGACGTTTATCGTATGTACAATTTTGTTATGGGGAACGCACTTTATCATTTTGACTGGTATGGAACATGCCGGAAGGATCAATTTCCTTGCCACTGCTGCAAAGGTTTTAGGTTTTTTCCTTTTCATCATAATTGGTTTGTTTGCTTTTCAAAAAGCGAATATCGTGCCGTTCTCTGCACCCCGATTTGATGAAGCAGGCCGATCCATTGGATTATATGGCCAGATCAACAATGCTGCGATTACAACACTTTGGGCATTTATCGGCGTAGAGTCCGCTGTAGTCTTTGCATCGAGAGCAAGGCGGCCAGCAGATGTCAAACGGGCCACAGTGCTCGGTTTAATGATTGCGCTAATCATTTATATAGGCATCAGCATGCTCGTCATGGGTATGCTTGATCAAAAAACACTCACAACATCAGAAAAGCCGCTGATCGATGCAATAGAAACTGTGCTTGGGCCATTAGGAGGCAAAACCCTGGCAATCCTTGGCCTGGTCAGTCTATTTGGCTCTACGATTGGCTGGGTGTGGCTGAGTGCAGAAGTGCCTTATCAGGCTGCGAGGCAAGGACTTTTCCTTCCTTCATTTTTAAAAGAAAATAACAAAGGGCTTCCCACTACCTCTCTGGTCATCACTAACCTGTTGGGGCAGCTGTTCATCTTTTCAACGATTTCTAATTCCATCGCAAATGCCTTTGACTTTATTATTTTTATTGCGACTTTGTCCTATTTAGTCCCATATTTTATCTCTTCGGTTTTCCAGCTGAAGCTTGTCCTTACCGGAGAAACCTACACGGACACGAAATCCAGAATTGTTGATGGCATTATTGCCGGCATCTCCACTCTGTATTCCATATGGGTCATCATAGCAGGCACTTCGGACATAAAAACCTTTACATTCGGAGTCATTCTCCTTGCCAGCGGGATATTCTTTTACAGAAGGGTCGCACCACAGAGGCTCAAGGAGCTATCATAAACACAGAGAAAGAGCCTAACGCATAACAATGAGGTAGGCTCTTTCCTTATAATTATTAACGCCATCCACCGCGCAGCAGTGCCCTAAATGCAATATATATGATGACTAAAGCAAAAATTAGGATAACAAGGATTCCAATTATTTTAAGAAAAGGCAATGCAAAAAGTGCAGCAACTGAAGCTGGCGCGAATCGAATAAGTGCATATCCCGCCAGAATGGCAGCAAGGAAAAGCCAAACAATTTGATTCATCTTAATCCCTCCTTTACTTACAGCTTATGTACAAACCGAATTTCAGGTACGGGCTAACGCACATTTTGGGCGCAAATGAGCCGAAACGACTGGTTAAAAATCAGACTGTTCGCCGACAATATAATTACATAATTTTCAATTGCTGGCTGTTTTTTATTTTAAAAAAAGGGAAAAGGAATGAATATTTTCTTACATATCCATTTATTGAAAAAGGGGGAGATCGAGTGACGAACCAGATTTATATACGCTTTATCCGGCTGCCGATTTTAATGAGGTTTTTACTCATCGCGGCATTGATCATCTTCATATTTGGGGCTGTGGTACATTTTATTGAACCACATAGCTTTCCTACGGTTTTTGATGGTGTGTGGTGGGCCATTATCACAGCATCTACAGTCGGTTATGGGGACTATTATCCTGCAACATTGGCGGGCAGGATCACTGCCATTCTTCTATTGCTGGTGGGTACAGGCTTTCTGTCGTCCTATTTCATCCACCTGTCGGCGTCAACCGTCAATAAACAGAATGAATACCTTGAGGGCAAGGTTGCTTTCAAAGGAAATGACCATGTTATCATCATTGGCTGGAATGAACGCTCAAGGTCAATCATCCATACACTTTCAGACGAAGGCCGTTCCATCATCCTGATTGATGAATCACTTGGGGCTAATCCAATCAAGAATGAGAGAGTCCATTTTATCAGAGGGAGATCGAACAGGGATGATGTGCTCCTGAAGGCGAGGATCCAGACAGCCAGGAAGGTCATCATCACTTCAGATCAAAACCTGGATGAGCTCCAGGCAGATATGAATACCATCCTGACCCTGCTGGCGATAAAAGGCTTGAATCCCGATATACGCTGCATTGCCGAAATCCTCACAAATGAGCAGGTCAATAACGCGCGCAGGGCCGGAGCTGATGAGCTGATCCTGACAAATGCCTTGACGAGTGCTGTATTCCTGAACAGCATTTCGTCAGCTGATTTTGTAAATCCGCTCCTTGACTTATTAGGTGAATTGAACGGGAAGCATCTGGCATACCTTCCAGCTGACACCAACATCATCGATATGAGATTTCAGGAAGCCAGTGAGTATTTAATGAAAAAAAGGAATATTACCTTGATCGGCGTAAAAAAAGGGGATGACATCAGCGTCAACCCCATTAACAATATCAAAATTGAGTATGACGACCAGCTTCTGGTCATTACAAATGATCAATGATTCAATAGTGCAGCCTCTGCTTCCTTGACGAGGGATTTTCCTACTTCGATGTACTTATCAGGAAAGCTTGCATCTTTGTCGACCGGCTCCTGGAACTGGTTGAAAGAGGCACTGGCATTGCCGATGGTCGCATGGTCGTCAAGCCCCCGCTGGTATTTGTGCGATAACAGGAAAGGCCTCTGCAATTGGACAGTACAGCCTCTTGAATCCAGCTGGCCATCAATTGATTTGAAAGGAAGCCGCAAAAATTGGTAGCCGACTTCGTCATCAATTTTGTAATCAAAGGCACCGTGGTCATAATCCCAGTTGCCGCCTATCGAATAGCCCAGAGGCTTTAGCATCTGCTCCAATTTAAACAGATCAAAATGTTTGCCTTCAAGTTCAGATGGAATTTCAATCACTGGATATTCCGCCTTTCTGTGCATTTTAAGGTTAGTGTTAACCAAACAGAAGTTTTTCATTATCGTTTAATTAAAAGCCTTTTGCCAGAAAAGTTACCAGTTCGCGAAACATTGTTATTGGGGAACTCGCGCATAAACTAATAAAAGGAGTACCTACTGATAAGGTACTCCTTTGTCATGTTATTTTAAGCGTTTTTCAAGCTCAGCTTTCTTTTCTTCAAAGCCTGGTTTTCCAAGCAGGGCGAACATATTTACTTTGTATGCTTCAACGCCTGGCTGGTCAAACGGATTGACACCTAGAAGATAGCCGCTCATTGCGCATGCTTTTTCGAAGAAATACACAAGGTAGCCGAATGTGTATTCATCAAGCTGCGGAATGGTTAATACAAGGTTCGGAACGCCTCCGTCTGTATGGGCAAGCATCGTGCCTTCGAATGCCTTGTTGTTAACAAAATCAACTGTCTTTCCTGCCAGATAGTTCAGGCCGTCAAGATCGCTTTCCGCTTCTTCGATCATCATTTCATGGCGTGGCTTCTCAACCTTGATGATGGTTTCAAAAAGGTCGCGGCGGCCTTCCTGGACATATTGTCCAAGTGAGTGAAGGTCTGTAGAGAAGTTTGCAGAAGACGGATAAATTCCCTTCTGGTCTTTTCCTTCGCTTTCGCCGAACAGCTGCTTCCACCACTCAGAGAAGTATTGCAGTGATGGCTCATAGTTAATCAGCATTTCAATTGTTTTTCCTTTATTGTAAAGCGCGTTGCGGACAGCAGCATATTGGTAAGCAGCATTCTCTTCAAGCTCTGAGTTGCTGAAGTCTTCCCTTGCCTGAGCTGCCCCCTTCATCATCGCTTCAATGTCTGAACCGCTGACAGCGATTGGCAGCAATCCAACTGCAGTCAGGACAGAATAACGGCCGCCTACATCATCCGGAATCACGAATGATTCATAGCCTTCTTCGTCAGCAAGCGTTTTTAGTGCGCCGCGAGCTTTGTCAGTTGTTGCATAAATGCGTTTGCGGGCTTCATCAGCACCGTATTTTTCTTCAAGCAATTTGCGGAAGATACGGAATGCGATCGCAGGCTCTGTAGTTGTTCCTGACTTTGAAATAACATTGATGGAGAAATCTTTGCCTTCAAGCAGATCCATCACATCTGTCATATACGTGGAGCTGATATTGTTGCCAATGAAAATAATTTGCGGAGTCTTGCGCTTTTCTTTTGGAAGTGCGTTATAGAAGCTGTGCTGTAAAAATTCAAGAGCAGCGCGTGCCCCCAGATAAGATCCGCCAATCCCGACAACTAGCAATACATCGGAATCACTTTTGATTTTTTCAGCTGATTTCTGGATGCGTGAAAATTCTTCTTTATCATAGTCCACAGGCAAGTCGATCCAGCCTAAAAAGTCACTGCCTGCGCCTGTTTTTTCGTGCAAAGAATGATGTGCAACTTTAACAAAATCCCTTAAGTATGTAACTTCGTGTTCACCAAAAAAGCTTAACGCCTTTGAGTAATCAAAACGAACATGTGTCATGTCTGATCCTCCATTTAATTGTATTCTCTATCACTTTAACGAAAGCTTCCTCAAGAATCAAGAATCACAAGCCAGTGTAAGCGTGACCAATTGTGAAATATTTTCTAAAGTTGAAGGCTTCCATCAAATTGAGCAAATTACTATGTTATTTTTTTCCTAGTTCTAGGATTTTAAACCTTACATCCGCTAAACATGGCTGCTGATTTCCATTCCAGGCGATTCGTTTTTCTCTGAAGACTACACTTAAAAACACAAAAAGCCCGGGCTATTAACCCCGGACGGTTATATTAAGGCATTTTCGCCTTTATGATCAGCCTGTGTGTTGCCGTATCGATTGGTGTGCAGGTGATAAGCGTCAGAGTTTTTTCATCATTGCGGCCATTGAGCACGGATAAGTCATTCGGCTGCACTACGAGGGTTTCGTAGACCTCATACTGATATGTTTTGCCCTGGTCCCTGACGGTCACGATGTCTCCCCTGCCAATTTCATCAAGACGGTTGAACATTTTCCCATAGGCTCTGCTGCGGTGCGCGGCAATTGCGCTGTTGCCCGTGTTTCCCGGAAGCGCTGTTCCCTCCAGCAGGCCAGCCCCTACATCAAGATTCGCCATCGATGCACCCTTTAAAACAGGCAGTTTCAGGCCAATCTTATCAATCTCAATGACCCCAAGCATTCCCGGCTGACTGTTCTGTTCCTCAGCTATCTTTTTTTCATCCTTTTCAATCAGGGTCTCGTCTTCATTGGTTTCCGCCTTTGTTTCTACACTGAATACTTCTTCCAGTTGGCCAAGGCTGGCTGCAGCTTTGGGTTCATCCTGTGCCTGTTCCTCCCAATTGTCAATCATTTGCTTCTGGCTGTATGAAGTATATAAATCCTTGATAGCCGGATAAAAGAAGATCGTAATACCAGCCAGTATCAACAAGATCGATAGTACTTTTTTCAAATTATTCACCTCTATCATCAATCAACTGAAACAAGAGAGGAACGCATCCTCTCCCGTTCTGGTGCCAGACTAGTTTTTCAGTGGATTCCTGAACCTGAGCAGGATACCTCCCGCGGCAAACAGAAGCCCAAGGATGTAATAAATCATTCTGCTGCTTTCACCGGTTTGCGGCAGGACATCTCCATACATGCTTTGTGAATCTGCGCCTCCGGGAGGATTCCCATTGCCAGTATTGCTTACTGGGGCTGGTGTTGCGCTCTCATTTTGTTCCTCACCAACAATTTCTCCCTGTATGCCCCAGTTCAGCTGGACAGTTAGCATACCCTCAACAAGCTGTACATTTTCTGCCAATTGGGCAATCGGAATCAATTTTGTTTGTCCTTCGCTGCTCAGCTCAATTCCTTTTATCTTATCCAATGTAGCTTCTGCTTCTAAAATAATTGTCCATACACCGTTAACAAGCTTGAATTCTATCCTTTTTCCATCGATCAGCACAAGGAATGCCGAATCGATTTTCCCTTTGCTTTGATCAATCTTAAGGGTTAATGTCTTGAAAGTATTCTCTATCGGCATTTCACAGCTTTCAAGCCAATAATTGATTGACCCTTCGGCCTCGGTGCCTACTTTCATTTCACTGACCGGGACAATGAGCTCTCCGCCTTCAGCTAGCGTAAACTTAAAAGCCGTAACATCGTCTTTTACAAATTCTCCGCCATCCAGCAATTTATACAATGGCGACTTGCCTGGGTTGGTCATTACTTTCCACTCACCCTTTACCTCAACAAAAACTTGTGAGGCAGGCGGGACACAATCCTTCAGATGTAAATGAATCTGGGTGTTTTTGTTTGTATCTTTTTCCTGGGAAGTCCCTTCTTCCTCAGGGATATCACAGTCTTCAAGCCAATAGTTGATTGTTCCTTCAGCCTCGACACCTGCTTTCATTTCACTGACTGGAACAGTCATTTCCTCACCATTTGCAAAAACAAGCCTGAAGGCTGTTACATCATCCTTTACATATTCCCCGCCATCAGGCAATTTGAATAATGGCGAGCTGCCCGGGTTGGTCATTTCTTTCCACTCACCCTTTATTTCCACAAAAACACTTGCTGTTGGATTGATACACTTGTCGAGGTGCAAATGGATTTGCGTGCTTTTATTCGTGTTTACGTCGCTGCTTGAAACAGTTGCTGCCTTAGCTTTTTGATCTTCCTCTTTAGTTTGGGATGCTTGGGCAGGTTTTTCTTCAGGTGTTGAGGCCTGCTCAGTTTTCCCTTCAGGTTTCTCTTCAGTTTTTTCTGTGGACTGTGGTTCCTTTTGCTGAACCTGTACCGGGGTCTTTTTTACAGTGCTGGCGTTATCCGCTTTTTGGCTGTTTTCGGGTTGATTTTTTTCGTCTTTTGACGGTTTAGATTCACCAGATCCTTTAACTTCATGTTTGGAGGATGGTGCTTCTTTTTCATTTTTTACCGCTTGTGAATGGCCATTTTCTGCTGCAAAAGCACCAGCTGCAGGAAAAATGATTGCGAGTAACAGCATGAAGGACAACAGGATAGATACGTGTTTCAGAGCTTTCAAATCTTCATTCCTCTTTTCGTTAAAATATTTTAATTAAAAATAGGCATGACAAATAAGGCTGAATATTCAGTAATTTTAAGAAAGAATTATTTTCTTCAATTCGAACATTCAGCTAACCCTTGACAATAAAGACAGAAGGAACTTTTCACATATGACTCAGGAATAGGATGTTTTATTAGTGCCCAGGTCGAGCTGAAAAACAATGATGGAGGTAACCTAGAAGATTATTGATGACCTGCTTCAGTTGAATTTCTTGGTGAAGGTAACCTAGAAGGCCTATTGACGGTCTGCTAGAGCTTGATTTTCTTCAGAATGGCAGCTAATAAGCACAATTTCCCGAATATGAAATGTTTTCCTTCCGTCCCATTGTCTTACAGTTAGTGAATTACCACAATGAACCATCTTGTTAAACATAAAGTCCTAGGAATAATATTGGTAAATATTTCCCCTGTTTCGTTTTTCCTTCAAATAACGGGCTAAAATAAGTACATTTATTGGTTGTTAATTTTGAATGCCAAGAGGAATGTCCTATAAACAAAGAAAAAGGACCCGGAATAACCAGGTCCTTCTTAAAACTTCTCTTATAAAGACATACGATAGATGTCCAGTACATCGTTACGTTTTAATTTGGCGAAGTTGCCAAATTCACCATTTACCATTGCTTTGTCTGCCATTACTTCTAGCTTGCTGTCATCAATGTCATAATCTGCAAGGCGTGACGGAGCTCCAATGCTTGACCAGAATTCGCGAAGCTTTTCAATTCCTTCCAGGCCTGCTTCTTCATCTGTCTTTCCTTCAGGGTTGACGTTGAATACTCGGACAGCCATCTTCTTGAAACGCTCTGGCTTCACCTTCAGATTGTGCTTCATCCAATTCGGGAACAGGATGGCAAGTCCGCCGCCATGCGGAATGTCATAAACAGCTGATACTGCATGCTCGATGTTATGGGTTGCCCAATCACCGCGGTAGCCCATATTCAAGATCCCGTTCAATGCCATTGTGCCTGCATAAAGGATGGTGGCACGATGTTCATAGTTCTCCAGGTCTTCAAGCAGTTTAGGAGCTGTTTCCATAACCGTAAGCAACAGTGATTCACACATTCTGTCCTGGAACTCAGTATTCTCAGTCAGATGGAAATAGTGCTCAAACACATGGGACATCATATCGACTATTCCATAGATGGTCTGATCCTTTGGAACCGTAAACGTATTGACCGGATCAAGGATGGAGAATTTCGGGAATGTCACCGGGCTTCCCCAGCCATACTTTTCATTTGTTTCCCAGTTCGTGATAACAGAACCTGCGTTCATTTCTGAACCAGTCGCCGCCAGCGTCAACACTGTTCCAAATGGCAGTGCTTCTGAAGCGAAGACCTTCTTGATTACGAGGTCCCATGCATCGCCATCATATTTCGCCCCTGCCGCGATTGCTTTGGTGCAGTCAATAACACTTCCGCCTCCAACTGCAAGCAGGAAGTCAATTCCTTCTTCCTTACAGATTTGGACCCCCTTGCGGACAGTAGATATGCGAGGGTTTGGCTCTACTCCGGCCAACTCAAACACTTCAGCGCCGATTTCCTTTAATTCATTCATGACAGAATCATAAAGCCCATTCCGCTTAATGCTTCCGCCTCCGTAAACAACCAGAACTTTTTTGCCATATTGAGGTACTTCATTTTTTAATTCCTGAAGCTGACCTTTTCCGAATATTAATTTTGTTGGATTGTAAAATGTGAAATTATCCATTTAAATCACCTTCCTTAACGCCAATTATGTTCTTTTTTAAAAGCCAATGCAAAAATATTGCACTCCTTAATGTTCTCCAATGTGCTCTAAAATGTTACAGATTTTTTTCAAAGGGTATCGTAAAAGTATAGCGAGGATGAATAATAATCTTCCTGCTGAACAATCTATATACGAATCCATTTTTAAGGAGGAAAGATCCATGAGCGGAATTCAACGTATTGCACTAGTTCTTACAATTATCGGGGCTATTAACTGGGGCTTAGTCGGATTCTTCCAATTTGATCTTGTCGCAGCGATCTTCGGCGGCCAGGATTCAGCATTGGCCAGAATTGTGTATGGCTTAGTAGGACTAGCAGGCTTAATCAATCTTGGACTTTTATTCGCTCCAAGCGAAGCAGAGGAAAGAGCAGCTGAACCTAGAACAACTCGATAAAAAGAGTGAAAAACCCGCCTGTTGGCGGGTTTTTGCATGTTAAGACAATACTTTTTTAATTCGCTCAATCGCCCAGTCCAAATCCTCCTGGCTGATGACAAGCGGTGGAGCAAAGCGAATGACCGTATCATGCGTTTCTTTGCAAAGCAATCCTTCTTCCTTTAGTTCCTCACAGTATCTGCGTGCAGGATCGGTCAATTCAACACCAATGAATAAACCACGCCCACGTATATCCTTAATTTTCGGGTTTTCGATTTCACGAAGCTTCCTGACAAAATATTCACCCAGTTCAAGTGAGCGGTCCGCAAGCTTTTCATCAATCAGTACATCGAGCGAAGCAATTGACACAGCGCATGCCATTGGATTACCTCCAAAGGTAGAACCATGTGAACCCGGGTTGAATACTCCGAGGATATCGCTGTTTGCTACTACGCAGGAAATCGGGAATACCCCGCCTCCAAGCGCTTTGCCAAGGATATACATATCCGGCTCGATTCCTTCCCACTCGCAAGCGAACATTTTCCCGGATCTGGCAAGGCCAGCCTGGATTTCGTCAGCTATAAGCAATATATTGTTTTCTTTGCAAATTTCATGAGCAGCTGCCATAAAACCTTCAGGAGGTATGACGATGCCTGCTTCACCCTGGATAGGCTCAATAAGGAAAGCAGCTGTATTTGGTGTGATTGCCTGCTTCAACGCTTCAAGGTCACCATATGGAATCAATTTAATCCCCGGGAGCATCGGGCCGAATCCGCGCTTGTATTCCTCTTCAGATGAAAGAGAAACCGCTGTCATTGTTCTGCCATGGAAATTTCCGATACAAGCGATGATCTCTGCCTGGTTTTCTTCGACACCCTTTACATCATAAGCCCAGCGGCGTGCTGTTTTAACGGCTGTTTCCACAGCTTCTGCACCTGTGTTCATCGGAAGGGCCATTTCTTTATTTGTTAATTTGCAAATTTTCTCATACCATGGACCAAGCTGGTCATTATGGAAAGCGCGTGAAGTCAGAGTCACACGATCAGCCTGCTCTTTAAGTGCCTGGATAATCTTCGGATGACGGTGGCCCTGATTTACCGCAGAGTACGCACTAAGCATGTCCATATATCTATTGCCTTCAGGATCTTCTACCCAAACTCCCTCAGCCTTTGAAATGACAATCGGCAGCGGATGATAGTTATTCGCACCATATCTCTCAGTCTGCTCAATCAAAGAACTCGTTTTTGTAATCATGATTATTCCTCCGTTCCAATGGAAAATTGGTTAAGACACTATATATTGTAACCTGTAGTCTTATCGGATTGTAACCCCATAAAATAAGAAAAATCGGAATTGTGGGTGAGTTTAATATCAAAGGGAATTTGGAACTCTTCTCTTGAAGGGAATTTCGCTGTTCATATGGGATTAAAGCAGTTGAGCTCCCAAATTTGCCACGCGAATTGTTGTAATGATGGGAGCAAAATACATTTGCGCAAATAAAAAAACCGGACAAAATCTGTCCGGTTTCTCATATTAGCTCTTATTTCTTAGCCATATCTGACTGCGCGATCCACTCTTGAAGCTTATCCTTCAAAGTGTTGAAGCCTTGTGCTGAATCATCCTGGTATTGAACAACAGCAGCTGGGCGCTTAGTGCGCGGTTTCTTTGGAGCGCGTTGAACTTGCTCAGGCGCTTCTTCTGTTGCACGGATTGATAAGCCGATTTTTCCAGCAGCTTCATCAATTGACAAAACTTTCACTTTCACTTCGTCGCCAACTGAAAGGTGCTCGTTAATGTCCTTAACATAACCGTGTGTAATTTCTGAAATGTGCACAAGACCTTGTGTATTTTCGTCTAATGCAACGAACGCGCCGTATGGCTGGATTCCTGTAACTTTACCTGTTAAAACACTGCCTACTTCGATTTTCTCTGACATGGAAACACTCCTAAATTTTGTTTTATTTTATCCCATTAATACGCAATAAAAAATTATATCATATTTTATAGCTTTTATCAAAAGGAATCGGATAATTCTATTTAGGTATTTCCATATTTTGATTATTGAAGCGGGAGATAGTGTACCTTCCAGACATCATTTTCTTTTACCATTTGAAACACTGGTGCATCGCGGCGTTCTTTATAATGTAACCGCACACCAGTTATTTGTTCAGAATCTGCTTCGGAATAATAAAGTGTAGCATGGTCATACCCTTCCAGCATCTCACTAAGCTTGATCCCGGCAGCCTGCATTTCGGACAGGTACTGTTCTTTTGACGGCAAGGCATCATTTTGAGTATACAAAGCATATTTGGTTTCATAATCCTTTATTTCATCAGCGTAGAAGTAGAGCTGCATGATTTCAAACGGACCATAACCCCTAAGCACACTGTCATCTTTACTGGCTGCAAACTCCTTAAAGGCCGCCTCAAGGTCAGGGCTTAACGGGAGGATACTCTTTGTAATCATCAATTCTGACTTTTCAGGAGTCTTTATGTTCAAATATTTCGGGTAGATCACAGCCCTCATTTGTGTCTCTGGGTAATCCTTGAAGTGATTCCTTTCAAGCTGGTCATAGAAAATCTTGAGTGATGCGCCTGTATCTGTATTAGGATATGTGTCAATTACGTATTGATAAGCATTTTTGACCTCTTCTTTTAAAACATTATTCTCATTGAATATTGGTTTGGCTGGGTGCCCCATCACAAAAAGGCCGTAAAGAGACTGGGCGTCATTCTTCATCCATTGACTGACAGTTGTATCCTTAATAACTTTGGTCCCCTTTTCAAGGTTTACTAAAACATCCCCTAAGGTTTTGTAGGAGAGGACATTCCCTTGCAAATCCTGGACACGATTGCTTCTGATTTTCAAATAGTATATAAAATCGGAATTCCCTTCTGGTTTCAGCTTTTCAGCAACACTCAGATAATCCACATAAATCTCAAATTTTCCATCCACTTCCCTGAAGGCATACCCATTTTGGACTGCACCTTCGGCAAGCTTTTTCAGGCCTGGGGAGGAAATACCCTTACCGCCTGCATTCAGCTTTTCAACGACCTCAGCTGCACTGGCCTGTTCCATTTCTTTATCAAACTCCCACTCATAGAGGACCAGAGATTGCATATAAGCACCCCAATAGGACTCCAGCTGGACAAGAAGATTATACTCCTCTTCCCTGCCGTATCGATCACCGACACCCTGGGACAGCTTTTCCATGATTTCAGCTGGCATTGTGAACGCGGCAGCAATACCCTGCCTGATCTCCTTTGATTTTTGCTCAAATTCTCCCCGGTTAAAACTTTCCGGATCCTCAAGTACTTCAGACTCAAATAGGGCAATATCATCAAGGAGATTCTGGTACAGCATGTTTTCGAATCCTGCCCCAAAACCTAATTGCTCTTTTGTATATGTCTGTCTTTCCGAATAGTATGCCTGCAATTCCGTAATTTTTTCCTTTACTTCTGATTCAGCAAGTGCACCGGCCTTCTCTCCGGATGCCTGATGAACACCAGGTTTTTCCTTGGTGGATAAGCCAATGCCAACGATATATTGCATCATCAGGATTCCAGCGATCATTCCTACCCCGATGAAGCTTGCCGCATACGGAAGGTGGATCCATTTCTTTTTGTTATTTCGCTTTTGGTCCTTTTTAATCGCCGCAAGGACCTGAGAACGGTTTTCTTCTTCTGGCAGTTCATTATAGGCCTTTTTCAGGCTGTCGAGACGCTGCTCCAATAATTGATCATCCATGAATCTCACCCTCTCTCTTTTCGGCAATAGCCAAAAGTTTTTTCAGATGCTCTTTGCCCCGCAAAAGCCGTGTTTTTACATTTGCCAGAGAAATCCCTGTGATATCTGCAATCTCGTCATAGCTTTTATCATGGAAATAAAAGAGTACGATGGGAACGCGGTATTTTTCGTCAAGCTTTTGGATGCATTCATGGAGGACTCTGTCTTCTTCATAGCGGAGGACGCTCTCCTCGGCAGTTATTCCGGTGGCGGTCCGTTCCTTTTTGAACTTGAGTACCTTTTTGATTTGTCTCTGTTTATTCCTTGCGAAATCCCTGGTGACATTCAATGTGATTTTATATAGCCACGTCGTGAACTTGGCCTGCGAAAATTGGTCCAGGAAGCGGTAAACCCTGACAAACACTTCCTGGGTGATATCATCTATATCGTCATAACTGTTCCCGAGCTGGAAGGCAAAGCGTTTTACCGTCGGAGTGTAGACATCAATCAACTCCGCGAATGCCTGCATATTCCCATTTTGGGCCCTAAAGACTAATTCATCTTCATTCATTTGGATCCCCCAAACTGATTTCTCATTTATTCACTAAAAGGTTTTTTGGATTCAGAAATTGAGTTAAACGGTGAGCGCGAGCACGGCCGATCATCGCTGCTCCTGTTTTTGAGTTTTCAACTATAAAACGATGGTTTTTTGAATTTGTTTCAAAAAAATAGCAAAAACCTAAATATATGGTTTTAGGTCTCTGAGTGCTATGCTTTTTTCTAATAAAATAGTATCATGGAGAAATAATTTTCTGTTTTGTCAGAAAACGATTGATCAACAGTCTTTAAAAAGGAGTTTTTTCATGGACAAGCAAGAACAATGGACCTCGAAGCTTGGTTTTATCCTCGCAGCGGCAGGATCGGCCATCGGTCTCGGGGCAATCTGGAAGTTTCCATATATGGCGGGCACAAATGGGGGAGGCATATTCCTTATCATCTTCCTGCTTATGACGATTTTTATTGGAGCGCCGATTCTCCTGGCTGAATTCATCATTGGCCGGCACTCACAGAAGGATGCCGTAATGGCCTATAAGCACTTGGCACCTAAGAGCGCGTGGCCGCTGCTGGGCTATGGCGGCGTGATTGCGTCGTTTATCATTCTCAGCTTCTACAGCGTCGTAGGCGGCTGGATCCTTTCATACTTAGGAAGAAGCCTGACTGGCTCCTTGTCTGGGCTGACCCAGGCAGAGTATGGAAGCACTTTCGAAAAAATCATCGCAAGTCCTGTAGAGGCTGTGGGCGTTCAGCTCCTGTTCCTGCTTATGACCATATGGGTCGTCCAGGGAGGAGTGCAGCAAGGGATTGAGAAGGCAAGCAAATATATGATGCCAGCTCTATTCATCATTTTCATCATTCTGGTGATCCGATCGCTGACTCTTGACGGCGCGATGAAGGGGGTCGAATTTTTCCTCAAGCCTGATTGGTCTGCCGTTACAGGCGAGACCATCCTCCTTGCACTCGGCCAGTCTTTTTTCGCCCTGAGTGTTGGGCTTTCAGTCATGGTCACGTACGCTTCATATCTTTCCAAAGGTGAGAGCCTTTCGAAATCGGCCTTTTCAGTTGTCGGTTTGAACATCTTTATCTCAATCCTGGCCGGTCTTGTTATTTTTCCGGCAGTATTCGCATTGGGCTTCGAGCCGACAGCCGGTCCCGGCCTGGTCTTCGTCGTACTGCCTGCCGTATTTGAACAGCTGGCCTTTGGAGGTTTGTTTTTAACCATTTTCTTGGTTTTGCTTTTGTTCGCGACACTGACATCCGCCTTTTCAATATTGGAGATCATCGTAGCCGTTCTTTCAAAAGGAGATACAGGGAAAAGAAAGAAATATTCATGGATTGCTGGTTTGCTTGTTTTTGCTGCCGGTATTCCTAATGCTTTATCGTTTGGAATACTATCAGATGTGAAGTTTTTCGGGAAGACCTTTTTCGATCTCTCTGACTTTGTGACAAGCAATATCGCACTGCCGCTGGGGGCATTTTTCATCGCAATTTTTGCAGGCTATGTGCTGCCAAGGAAACTGGTAAGGCAGGAGCTGGAGACAGGTGGTGAAAAAAATCAGCTTTTATTTAAAATATGGTATTTCTCGATCCGGTACATCGTCCCAGTCGGAATTGGCATTGTCTTTTTGCAATCAATAGGCATATTGTAAAGTTAGAAAATGTTCACAAAATCAGCTTTAGCAAACAGGTTATTTTGATAAAATTATAATAGGAGATATTTTCTGGAGGTGAGAATCGATGAACACGATTGGCCAGAATATCAAGACTTATCGGGAACAAAAAAAGATGACACAGGAAGAGTTAGCCCTCAAGGCCAGGGTCGGAACAAAGACAATCGCACGATACGAAAGCGGAGAGCAAACTCCTAATCCACAGACAATCATGAAACTGTCGACAGTGCTTGACGTCCCTGCTTCCGTGCTGATGGGACAGCAAATTTACGCTGTGACACCATCTGAAGCAGACCCTGCAGCAACCGGTCTTTAAAATCCTATCCAAACAGCGGGCAGAAACTTTCTGTCCGCTTTTTTTAAAAAAAAATTCTCATTGGAATGTATAGCATTCTGGCAAACTGGTTAACCTTAAGGTATAAGGCTTTCTAGTATTCCCCCCCTTTTTTAATGGGCACCCGCTGCGGGTGTCCATCTTTTTTTGTTTTTGGCTGATTTTTAAATCCTGTTGCTCTTCGTTCCAGGCGCGCAGACTCGTTCGGGATGAAGCGGGACAGGTGAGACCCCGGAAGAAATGGTCCGAAAAGAAGGGACCATTTTTCCCCGTAGGAGCAAAGCGACGGGGAGGCTCACCGCACGCCCCAAGAAGAATTTGCTTATGAAAATGCCGGCATTTGGGCTTTTTCATAATTCTTCAGAGGAAAGCGAAGCGCATGGAATGAATATCAACAGCCTTGTTTTTAAAGACTCAGACTAGATAAATACAGGGTTTAACATTTTTTCAAATTATGCGTGTTAAGTTCCGCTTCGCGGGGAAAATAAGTGTCATACCTTACATAATTCGTCTTTAATGTCAGGAGTGAAAGCCGATATGGAAGAAACCACATATGCGAGGAACAGAACCATTAACGGGATCGACCTTTATTATGAACACTATATTCATCCCACATCTGCCGAAACGCTCGTGCTGCTTCACGGGTTCCTATCCTCTACTTTCAGCTTCAGGCATTTGATTCCGCTGCTAAAAGAGGATTATAACGTCATTTCCGTGGACCTGCCGCCTTTCGGGAAAAGCGGGAAAATCTC
This sequence comes from Mesobacillus sp., assembly GCF_057785455.1. Classification (NCBI taxonomy): domain Bacteria; kingdom Bacillati; phylum Bacillota; class Bacilli; order Caryophanales; family Bacillaceae; genus Mesobacillus; species Mesobacillus sp. The sequence goes on along the minus strand of NZ_JBYNSB010000009.1, from coordinate 3,083 downwards.
AAGCTACAAGTATTCGTATAAGAACATGGCCAAGACTGTCGTTGACTTGATGCATTCGCTTGAAATCAGTCAATTTAATGTTGTCGGCCATTCAATGGGCGGGCAAATCGCCATGAACATCCTTCTGCATTTTCCAAATCAAGCAAAGAAAGGGATTCTGCTTTGCAGTTCTGGCTATTTGAAAAAAGCAAAGCTGCCACTTGTTTTGTCTAGCTATATTCCCTATTTTCACCTGTACGTGAAATTCCACCTCGCCAAGTCCGGGGTAAAGCAAAATCTGCAAAATGTCGTCTATGATCATTCCATGATCAATGATGAAATGCTGTATGGCTACTTATCGCCTTTTTTAGAGGATGATATTTTTAAAGCATTGACGATGATGATCCGCCATCGTGAAGGCGATTTGGCTCCGGAGGAATTAAGAAAAATCGATTCGCCATGCCTGATGATCTGGGGAGAGCACGATCGGGTTGTCCCAGTGAGTGTCGGCAGACGTCTGAAAAAAGACCTGAAAAATTCGGAGCTTGTCATATTGAAGGAGACCGGGCATCTTGTTCCAGAAGAAAAGCCATATGATGTCCACCGGCTGATTAACAAGTTTATCGGTGCAGAGGATAAAATCGAAGCAACTGCAAACGGCAGCCGATAATGGCTGCCGTTTCACAGTCTTATAAGGAACAAATGTCTTCGTTTTTAATGGCCAGCAAAGTATTGGCCATCATTAAGCATTCATTGTATGGCAGTACTTTTCCAAAGGAGAATTCGAACACTGATTGAATCCTTTTGGCGATTTTGTCTGCATCATCAAAATCATGGAGAGCCTGCAGGATATCCGCGATTTCCGGATCGAATCCGCCTTCACCAACTTGAACGGGATCCCATTTATTCAAAACCTCAATTAGTTTGTATGTAAGTTCCTTCGATTCCAAATCAATCACCTGATATTTTTTTAATAATATTTTATCATAAAGAAAGTAAGATATAAATTTCAGAAAAGGCGGTGCGTACATAGTGAGCAAGATTGATTTTAACAAAGTGCATGACCGGAGTGAAACCCATTCGGTAAAATGGGATGCGACTGAAAATGTGTTTGGGACATCCGATGTCCTGCCGATGTGGGTGGCAGATATGGATTTCCAGCCACCTGAAGACGTGATTAACGCAATCAAGAACCGGCTCGACCATGGAATTTTCGGGTATACCTTTGTCCCGCTTCCGTGACTGAGGCTTTACAAGACTGGCTGAAGAAACGCCATGGCTGGGAAGTTGATTCATCTTCTGTATTATACAGTGAAGGCGTCGTTCCTTCGATCAGCACAGCGATTCGAGCTTTTACTGAAAAGGGTGACAAGGTGCTGGTGCACACTCCTGTGTACCCGCCATTTTTTAACATGGTAAAAAATAATGACCGGACACTAGTGACTTCAAGGCTGAAGTATGAGAACAGCAGGTTCGAGCTCGACCTGGAGGATTTCGAGGCAAAGCTTGAAGAAGGTGTTAAGTTATTCATTCTTTGCAATCCCCACAATCCAGGCGGCAGAGTTTGGACGAAGGATGAACTCGAAAAAATCGGTGACCTATGCCTAAAGCATAATTGCCTGATTGTTTCCGATGAAATCCATTCCGACCTAGTGTTCAAGCCAAATGTCCATGTCCCGATTGCAGACATCAAAGAAGAATTCAAGGAGATTACCTCTACCTTTGTCGCACCGAGCAAAACCTTTAATTTAGCAGGAATGCAGGCTTCTGCAGCAATCATTCCAAACAAGGAATTGAGGGAAAAGTTCAAGAACGTCCAGCAGCAGCAAGGCTTCTTTACCTTGAATACCTTTGCCATTACCGGGATGGAGGCAGCCTACCGCCATGGTGAAGAATGGCTTGAACAGCTGCTTGAATACCTTGATGAAAACATGGAAATCACTGCTCAATATATTAACGAAAATCTTCCGGCGCTTAAGCCAATGAAAGCCGATGCTACCTATCTTCTCTGGGTCGATTGCACTGAATTGGGATTAAGCGACGATGAAATCAAAGAAAAGCTTCTGTATAAGGGCAAGCTTGCTCTTGAACCAGGCGCCAAGTATGGCGAGGGCGGAGATGGCTTCGTAAGGATGAATCTTGCCTGTCCGCGCGATACATTGAAGGAAGGCTTGGAGAGACTGAAGAGGGCTTTTAGCAACGAATGAAAATTAGCCAGCCCCGTTTGAGGGCTGGCTCATTTTATATATTGGATCAGGCACTGACTTGAAGTGCCTCATAGTAAGGTTCTAGCGAATAAGCGATAATCGTTTCCATCAAGGGATGAATGGTTTCGGGAATCAGCCTTCGCGCATAATCCCAGGCATTCTCCTCTATCTTTAGTGCAATTCGTTTGCTTATAAATTCATTGCTGCACATGTCCATTTCATCTATCAGATCAATTAGCTGACCGTCCTCCGCATGCCCGATCTCGTGCGCAAAAACGATGCGCAGATAATCCTCAAACCTATCCAATGATGAAAAAATCTGCAGGCATTGCGCCTTAATTTCTTCGATATATAAAGTAATCGTATGTGAGCCAAGATTGTACTTTCCTCCCGCAAACCGGTCTCCAGGAAAATAATCTTCAAGCTCCACTTTCACACTGCTTCCCGACTGGCTCAGAATCTCATCAACTATAGTCTCTATCTGTAAATCAGTCAATTTATACCCCTACTCATTTTTAGAATATAAATTGTATTATAACGCTATTGCAGAATAAAGAAAACATGACTTTTACCCCGATTTGGATTAGAGTAAACCTACTCTCGGCATTTTTTTAGAATAGCTCATGGTTTATTAAAATTCTGTTGAGGTCAATCTATGCTTTTGTAAGGCTTGATAGCAGATTTGAAAGCAGTATAAGTCAAGTCCTGATTACTGTGTAAAATAAATGGCAAGTGTTTTCTACCTGAACCTTTTCATTTTTTTTGCGAAACTTCCATGGATTTTTTTCTTCATCTCCAGGGAGGGATGTCAAATGGTTTTCAATTTGACATGCCTCCCTGGAGATGTAATCATCCATGATGGAAGTGAAGCAGAAAATACGCCTAATTAGTTCTACC
>NZ_JBYNSB010000008.1:0-7238 GCF_057785455.1 Mesobacillus sp. | reverse complement strand
AAAAATTTTGAAAAAGCCCAATTGCCGGCTTTTTCAAGAGCGAATTTTTCTTGGGGCGTGCGGTGAGCCTCCTCGTCGCTTTGCTCCTGCGGGGTAAAATGGCCCCTTCTTTTCGGGCCATTTCTACCGGGGTCTCACCTGTCCCGCTTTATCCCGAAGGAGTCTGCGCGCCTGGAACGAAGAGCAACAGGATCTTAATTCAACTTTGGCAAATCAACAATCTTTGCGAGAACAGCCTTTTACTATAAGCATTCAAGGTAATAACAGCATGCATACCCATGCTAACGCCTCTAGTTCGCTATGTGGGGCTTCCATTACCTTTTAATCGATTAAAGATTTGCGAAGTGTATTGAGCCCTCATTTCATTGCAGTTCAATCGCCTAAAGCTGCTCTCAAGTGTGTTGAGCTCGAACCTCATTACATCCTAGTACAAGAATAGCACCATTATTTTTTATTCAAGTTCTGCTTCTGGACAAAATCCTTCATATACATCCGTGACTTTCTTCCAAGCATCATGGCCATTTGGCCTGTCCATGTATCTTCGCGCTTGCCCCCGGTTCGTTCACGATAGTAGTCAGATGTTGTTTTATTATACTCCCCAAGCTGAGCAGCAAATTTTTCAGGATCCTGCTCGTACTCATTTTCCATATAAATATGCTCAAGGGGCAGACGCGGCTTCAAATCGGTTTCCTGATCAGGATAGCCGACTGCAAGTCCAAACAGCGGCACTACATGCTCGGGTGTCTTCAGCAGTTCTTTTACGTTTTCAAGATCATTGCGGATTCCTCCGATATAGCAGATGCCAAGGCCCATTGATTCTGCAGCAATAGCAGCATTCTGTGCAGCCAGGGCGGTATCAATCAAAGCAACCATGAACTTTTCAGTGCTTTCGATTGAATCCTGAAGGTCCACATTTTCAAGCTCCCCTATGACCTTATGCCGGTGAAGGTCCGCGCAAAAAACAAAGAAATGGCCATTTTCCGCCACATAGGTTTGGCCGCCAGCCAGTTCAGCCAGCTTCTGCTTTTTTTGCTTATCGGTTATGCCGATGATGGAATATGCCTGGATAAAGCTTGAAGTAGATGCTGCCTGGGCGCTTTTAACAATGAGCTCAATCTGCTCCCTATCCAGGAGCTTGTCCTTGAAGCGCCTTACTGAGCGATGCTGGAGTATCGTTTCAATTATTTCGTTCATTTTTATCATCTCCTTATAGAATTTCAATGTCAAAAAGGAGACCAGCATTGGTCTCCTTAAAATTTGCGTAAATCGCGGTAATCCTGCTGGCGCAATGCTTCATAAATTAGGATTGCCGCAGTATTGGAAAGATTCAATGAGCGAATGTTTTCATTCATTGGCAGACGCAGGCATCTTTCCATATTGCTTTCGATTACTTCCTTTGGCAGCCCTGTTGTTTCGCGGCCGAAAATAAAGAAATAATCCTTTTCTTGATCAGTATAATCAAAGTCCGAATGAGTCTTTTTCCCAAACTTTGTTATATAGAAGAATTCTCCGCCTTGATTCTTTTCATAAAAATCATCTAATGATTCATGATAATGGATTTTGACGTGCTCCCAGTAATCCAGGCCAGCGCGCTTGAGCATCTTGTCATCCGTAGAGAAACCTAGCGGCTTGATCAAGTGCAGCTCCGTGTCTGTCCCTGCACAGGTACGCGCGATATTCCCAGTGTTAGCCGGAATGAGCGGCTGGAATAATACTACATGCAATGCCATGACTTTCACCTCTATCTAAAACTCTATTTGCTATTATACCACTACACTGTTTCAGGACAAAGAAATGCGCCATTGTCCGTGCAGCAGGCAAATTGAGTCAGAGGCTTTTCAATAATCACTGATCATCCATAACCGTGAAAAATTTATATTTAATTTGCGGAGTGTATGCAGTTGAATCCTCATATGCCCAGTATCTCATCCTGCTGTTGTACGTATGGGCATTCACTAGCGGCATCCCATTGGCATCATGACCAGTGACAATTGTGGTATGGTCAAAGCGGCCATCACCCTGGAAATCATAACATATTACATCCCCGAGCTTCAGCTGGTCAGCACTGCTTACCTCCCGTGCCCTTAAGCCGAATTTTGAGGCAGGGAGATACCACCGCATTGCATTAGCAACAGTCCAGCTATAGCTCCAATTATTGCTTTGCATCCACCAGCCATTGCCACGGTTCGGATAGCCTCTCATTGGGGCTCCTCCAGTGTGCAGGCATTGGGAAATATAGTTGGTGCAATCAACCTCAAATTTCTTATAGGCTGGGTTGAAGTCATTCCACCATCGTTCAGCGTATTGGACAGCCTTTAACCTGTCATACTGGTATCCAGCCCTAATTGCTGGAGCCTCATCTAAAAATGCAGGCAATACCTCTCCTGAAGTAAATTCAGGTGTGGACTCTTTCAGCTTTTCATCTTTGACAAGCACACCCTTATAGAATTCTGCCTGACGCTTTTCAACTTCCTCTTCAATGTAAAATTGGCCCTTTTGCTTAATCAAATATTGAAAATGAACATCATACAATACGCTTTCCTTTTCTTGGCCAGTGATTTTCTGTTCGACCTTTCCCTTTGCCTTCGCTTTCACTATTTCAGCAGACCGCCTTGCACAGCTCTGCTTCTTCTGCTCGATTGCCGGGCATTCATGCAGCTGATTCCGAGGCATGGATACACATTGAAGGACTCGCTGTTCTAGAAGCTCCTGCAGTTGTTCACGCATGCTCATCACTCCCTTCACCATTCATATGTATGAAGGAATTGATTATTTCAAGCATTTTTTGCCTCAATAAAATGAAAAAAGGAATGGACCTGATCAGACCCATTCCTTTTTATAGTGAAATTGTCGTTTCCGAATCATCCTTAAAGAACTCCAGCCCTTTGCTTATCTCATTTAATACCTCTGCATCATTTTCCGAACTTGCAGCATTCTTGAGAGCTTCATGGGCTTCAGGTCCGCCTATCTTTCCAAGTGCCCACGCAGCAGTCCCTCTTAAAACAGGCCGCGGATCTTCTTTTAACACACCAATCAAATCAGGAATGGCGCTATTATCCTTATAATGGGCCAGAGCGATAATGGCGTTGCGCTGTATCGGTTTCTTTCCTCTCCATGAACCTGATACATGGCCAAACCTTTCTTTGAAGTCGCGGTTGCTGATCGTCAGCAATGGCTTGAGCAGCGGTTTTGCTAACTCTGGATCAGGCTCCATTTCAGGATGAAAGTGAAAGTCTTTTCCCTTATTCTCTGGACATACTGTCTGGCAGGTGTCGCAGCCATATAAGCGGTTGCCGAGCTTCTCACGGAATTCATCAGCAAGGAATCCCTTTGTCTGTGTAACAAATGCTATACACTTCTGAGCATCCAGCTGTCCGCCCTGGACAAGAGCTCCAGTTGGGCATACATCAACACATTTATTGCAGCTGCCGCACTGGTCTTCCATAGGTGTATCGGGCTCAAATGGAATATTCGTGATCATTTCCCCAAGATAGACATATGACCCGAATTCAGGGGTGATGATTGAACAGTTCTTTCCGCTCCAGCCTATTCCGGCGCGCTGCGCTACTGCCCTGTCAACCAGCTCACCAGTATCGACCATTGATTTAAACCTGGCTCCGGGCATCTTCTCAGAAAGATAGTCCTCAAGCTTTCGGAGCCTGTCACGAAGAATGGCATGATAATCCGTTCCCCATGACGCTCTGCAAAAAATTCCCCGGCGCTCGCCCTTCTTGCTGACCACCTTCGTTTTCATTTTAGAAGGATAGGCCAAAGCTATCGAGATAATCGATTTAGGCTTGTCAAAAATCAGCGCAGGCTCTGTTCTCTTCTCAATATCCTTCTCCTCAAACCCTGATTGATAATGAAGCTCCTGCTGCCTGTATAACCGAACCTTCATTTCCTCAAAAGCAGAAGGAGCAGCAAAACCAATCTTATCAATCCCAATCGACTTACCGTACTCAACAACATCCCTCTTCAACTCATCTAAATCCATCCAGACACCCCCTCTCCAAAAGAATAAAATATAACTTCACCGCACTAACGCACTGGGGGTCAGACCCCCGCCACGGCAGTGCGGTACTTAACTAAAGTGAAAATCATATCTGGCAAGATCAGCGCCATTGAAAGGCGAAAGCTTTAATAGCAAATTACTTTTATGATAAACTATTTTAAAGCAGTTTAGGAGGTGGAATCAATGGAAATTAGTGTTTCCAGATCATTATGTGATCTTGTTCCGGGATTTTCAGCCGGAATCATTAAATATGAAAATATCCAGGTAGGAGACTCGCCGCAAATGCTGAAAGGAAGGCTGCAGCTATTTCAGGAATCGATATATTTTGACCTCCTTGAAAAAAGCGTGACCGATTTAGAGGGCATTAAGGAATGGCGCAGTATCTTCAAAGCTACTGGGAAAGATCCAAACCGCTATCGGCACTCTGCAGAGGCACTCTATCGAAGAGTCGGAAAACAAAATTATCTCCAATCTGTACATAGCGCTATAGATATCAACAACTTCTTCTCACTTGAGTACCAGGTACCAATAGGAATATATGATTTTGAGAAGGTGCAGGGGCCAGTTGACCTGAGAGTAGCTGGCGAATCAGAAGAATATACCGGATTAAATGGCAGAACCAATAATCTCGGTAATTTAATCGTCTCTTCAGATGAAATTGGTCCCTTTGGAAGTCCATTTGTCGATTCTGAGCGCACGGCTGTCACGGAAGAAACAAGAAATGCCCTTCAAATCGTTTACTTGCGCCCTTCTGCCTCTCATGAAAGCAAAGAGAAAATGACAGCTTCACTTATGAACATGTTTCTCCAAATCCATGGAGGGTCAGGCACATACAAAATCATTGGATGCTAAGGCATCCTTTTTGTTTGCAGCCTTTTATCTTATAGGTTTGCTACAGTATTAACCATATAACAGAAAAAACGCAGTACTTCGTTTTCAAGAAACGAAATACTGCGTTAGTCACGTATGTATGGAGCGGGTGAAGGGAATCGAACCCTCATCATCAGCTTGGAAGGCTGAGGTTTTACCACTAAACTACACCCGCATACATATTCAGTTGAAATAAATAAAACAGGAACACCTGTTTAATAAAAAAGTGGTACCGGTGGTCGGGGTCGAACCGACACTCCAGAAGGAACACGATTTTGAGTCGTGCGCGTCTGCCAATTCCGCCACACCGGCATATTAAGATGTCTTACTTCAAATACCATTAGTAATCTAATGGAGGCGGCAACCGGATTTGAACCGGTGAATAAAGGTTTTGCAGACCTTTGCCTTACCACTTGGCTATGCCGCCATATATTACTGGAGCGGAAGACGGGATTCGAACCCGCGACCCCAACCTTGGCAAGGTTGTATTCTACCACTGAACTACTTCCGCAAAAATGGCTGGGCTAGCTGGATTCGAACCAACGCATGTCGCAGTCAAAGTGCGATGCCTTACCGCTTGGCTATAGCCCAATATATTGTATGCTCTTATTATTACATTTGTGAATTTATAAGGGGCGACTGATGGGAATCGAACCCACGAATGCCTGAACCACAATCAGGTGCGTTAACCACTTCGCCACAATCGCCATTATAAAATTGGCAGGGGTAGTAGGAATCGAACCCACACCAAAGGTTTTGGAGACCTTCGTTCTACCTTTAAACTATACCCCTAAATACATGGTGGAGGGGGACGGATTCGAACCGCCGAACCCTGAGGGAGCGGATTTACAGTCCGCCGCGTTTAGCCACTTCGCTACCCCTCCATTATAACATGATTTCGTTTTATAAAAAACTATTTAATCATGTTTACTGGATAATCAGTAAGTTGTAAAGATGGTGGCTCAGGACGGAATCGAACCGCCGACACAAGGATTTTCAGTCCTTTGCTCTACCGACTGAGCTACTGAGCCACAATAGTACTGTTCCCTAAAGATTGTAAGGCTTAGGACCTTTGCTCAAAAGACCTTCGGTCTTTCTCGCAGATTGCCTCAGAAGCTTTTTCAGGATGTGAGCAATCTGCTCTACCGACTGAGCTACTGAGCTTCATAAAAATGGCGGTCCCGACCGGGATCGAACCGGCGATCTCCTGCGTGACAGGCAGGCATGTTAACCGCTACACCACGGGACCGAAGTTTTTCAAGTGGGATACTTGAAAGACTCACATGATTGCGGGGGCAGGATTTGAACCTGCGACCTTCGGGTTATGAGCCCGACGAGCTACCGAGCTGCTCCACCCCGCGACGGTAATAATGATATTATATTGTCCATGCTCGTAGTGAGCAGGTGCTGTCCCGATCTCAGAAAGCTTATTCAAGCTGCAGTTCGATCGGTACAACTCGCAGTTCATACAGTGAAGTAACGCTCGTTGCTCCACCCCGCGACAATGATATTAAAAAAATTATGGTGGAGGATGACGGGATCGAACCGCCGACCCTCTGCTTGTAAGGCAGATGCTCTCCCAGCTGAGCTAATCCTCCATATTATACACTAATCTTTTTCAAGGACATTTATTCGCTTTGGCGAAAAATCTTGGTGACCCCTACGGGATTCGAACCCGTGTTACCGCCGTGAAAGGGCGGTGTCTTAACCGCTTGACCAAGGGGCCGTATGTTTAAGTTTCAATGGCGGAGAGCAAGGGATTCGAACCCTTGAGACAGCGGTAACCGTCTACACGATTTCCAATCGTGCTCCTTCGACCTCTCGGACAGCTCTCCAAAATTGGCTCCGCAGGTAGGATTCGAACCTACGACCGCTCGGTTAACAGCCGAGTGCTCTACCACTGAGCTACTGCGGAATAATTATATTCTCCGATTTGGATTCACGATCCGTATCAAGAAAGATTATAAGGATGAATGCATCCTGCCCGGCGGCGTCCTACTCTCACAGGGGGAAACCCCCAACTACCATCGGCGCTGAGAAGCTTAACTTCCGTGTTCGGTATGGGAACGGGTGTGACCTTCTCGCCATCGCCACCAGACAATTTTTCAAAGACAATATCTATTATACTGTCTTTTATGCATTTTGCAAGAGAAATTTTTCATTCCCTCAAAACTAAATAATCTTGTAAGAAGAATTACAGAAGAACGAGCAATCATTGTCCAGTTTCGGCTCCTAGCCTCTCGAGATTGCTTCGGTCCATCCGCTGAAGTCAAAGAACGACTTCAACTGCTGGCCCTCCAGCACTTGTCGAGGCTGAACAGTCGCCTACACTTTTCGTATTTGGTTAAGTCCTCGA
>NZ_JBYNSB010000007.1:0-30029 GCF_057785455.1 Mesobacillus sp. | reverse complement strand
TATCCTTCATAATGACTAGCTCCTTCCGTAATGTAGCTCTGATTTGGGTATGTTTTCTTTCCAGTAAACATTCTAACCAGATTAACCTACGAATTTACGAGTAAGGAGCTAGTTTCGTTCATAATAACTCGTCGCTGCGCTCCTGCGGGGTCTCACCTGTCCCGCTTCATCCCGAAGGAGTCTTCGCGCCTTTCACTGCAATCAACAGGTTTAAAATCAACAATTCAGCCTTAACAGAGCCTATTTTAAAATAAAGCTTTCGTTACTTTTTTGGACAGCCTTCTCATTTTCCTTCCTGACATCATATTATTGCCGGAAGCATAATTATAAGCCGCCATGCCAGCGCCAAATGCAATTGCGGAGGTTAACATTTTGTTCATGTGTTTCACCTCTTAATTTATTTTTTACATGCCATATTGACGTTGATCTTCATCAAACAAGTCATCAAGCGAGCTTAAAGTTCCGTCTTCTTCTACCTGATGGGTATGGATCAAACCTTTGGAGAGCGATAGTTCAATAAAGCAGTTCCAGCAATAATACTGGTTGATGCCAATTTTGCCTATATCTTTGCTTCTGCAATTGGGACAACTTAACATAGGGACACCTCATCTCGATTTTACAGTGACGATGATGGCATCCTTTCCGATTGCAGGGGGATCAATGGACTTGATCACACGCTTTCCATTCGCGATATCCGAAAAAAAGCCATCCGTTAATTCGTACCCTACGATTGTCCCCACTTCTTCCATAAAATATACATCTTCCAACAGGCCAAGCTGCTCGCCTTCCTTTGACAGAAGTTTTTTTCCGGCAAGGCTCTGGTTGTGCTCAAAAGTATATTCAGGCTGAGATTCCAGCTCTTCCAAAGCAGACTGGCAGTTGACCATGATCCCATCAGCTCCAAAAGAAGAGACAGCGGAGATCTTGATTTGATAAGTTTTTTTGATGAACGCACCTTTTTTAACAAGTAAGCCTACTACGCTTCCACCGCTTGAAATGCTCACATCACAAACTTCGCCCAGTTTCTTTCCACCCGCCAGCTCATAAACAGGAAGACCCTTTAATAATGAAAATGTCCGCAAAAGTGTGTCCCGCCTTTCCGAACATTTTTAGTTTGCACTCCCCTGCTGTAAAAATGAGCTGTAACGTTTTCCATTGAGGTTTTCAGGTTAAGGGATAGCATGATTGCACTTAAAAAGAAAAACCCGCCAATATCGCGGGTTATATAAATCCATACATCAGTTTCCGCTCTCCTCCAAGAAATCATATGGACTTACGTTCTCCATTCCGATCATTGGGTCAGCTTTCCTGATTATCTCCAGGTAGTCAACTCCGTCTTTCTCTTTAACTGTTTTGCTTTTTGACGGCTGCATTGGTTCCTTTGGTGAATCCAGATTAGCATCTGCGTTACGTTCAGGCTGCTCTCCTAATACTGGCAGGTCCTCTGTAAGCCTTTGTACCAGCGTTGTATTGCGCGCCGTGTCTTCGCCGCGTTCAATTCCCATCCGCAGGGCATCTTCTTCACCAACGAGGATCAGGAACTGCTTGCTTCTGGTGATCGCCGTATAGATCAGATTCCTTCGCAGCATCCTGTAATAGCTTTTTACGACTGGAAGGACCACGATTGGAAACTCACTGCCCTGGGATTTATGTACAGAACAGCAATAAGCATGCGTTATCTGGGATAAATCCGGACGATTGTAGGTGACTTCGATTCCATCAAAGGAAACGATAAGCTGGTCCTGTTTTTCTGTATTTTCTTTTGCATAAAAAATGGCCACGACCTCGCCCATATCGCCGTTAAACACATTAGCCTCCGGCTGATTGACGAGCTGGAGCACTTTGTCGCCGATACGGTACTTGATATCACCGAATGCAAGCTCTTTGCGGGTTCCATCCGGATTTGGATTGAATAATTCCTGCAAAAGCTCGTTCAGGCGGTCAATTCCGGCAGGACCGCGGTACATTGGCGCAAGCACCTGGATATTTTTTGGGGAGTATCCCTTTTTCTTGGCATTGGCGACGACCTGTTCCACTACCTGCGGAATCTGGCTCGTATTGCATTTTATAAAAGATCGGTCAGGCTGCTGTGCAGAAATACTGTCCGGGAGGAAGCCTTTTTTGATTTGGTGTGCCAGTTCTATGATGGAGGAGCCCTCTGCCTGCCTGTAAATATCGGTCAAACGGACTGTAGGAATCCTGCCAGAATCAAGCAAATCCTTCAGCACCTGGCCCGGCCCAACAGAAGGCAGCTGGTCCTCATCCCCTACGACTATCACCTGGATATTGTCAGGGAGGGATTTAAACAACTGATGGGCAAGCCAGATATCAACCATCGAAGTTTCATCTATAATTAAGATTTTACCCGCGAGCGGCTGATCCTCATTATGCTCGAAGCCTTCCGCTCCATTCCATCTCAACAGGCGATGGATGGTCACAGCTGGGAGCCCGGTCGATTCTGTCATCCTTTTGGCAGCACGGCCAGTTGGCGCGGCGAGCAAGAAGGGATATGGCTCTTCCTTCTTATAGTCTTTTGGATCGAGCGAACAGCCATGCAGCTCCGCGTAGAGCTCGACAATCCCTTTTATGACAGTTGTTTTCCCGGTGCCTGGTCCTCCAGTGAGTATCATCATTGGTGACATCAACGCGGTTTGGATTGCTTCTTTTTGGCTTGGGCCATATTGGACTCCCAATCGCTCCTCGAGGTTGCCCAGCGCTAGCAGGAACTCGGATTCAGGAAACTGGTTTTCATACTCTTTCTGTTCAAGTATCCGGTGTATGTTTTTGACCAGCCCTTTTTCGGAAAAATAAAGCGAGGGCAGATAGATTTTCTGTCCTTCTGCTTTAAGCTTGCCTTCTTCCCCCAGCTTGACAATTTCCCTGGATATATCCGTGAACTGGATTTCGAAATTTTGGTTATCCTCAAGAAGCTTTTTCACATCCATGAGCAATGATTCTGCTTCCATGAACACATGACCGCCCTGGATGCTTGAATTTTCAAGGGTATAGAGGCAAGCGGCCTTTATGCGCTCCGGGTGATTGCCTGTCAAGCCAAGCTGGCTTCCAAGTTCATCTGCACGCCCGAAACCAATGCCCTCTACATCCTCAACAAGTTTGTAAGGATTGCTCTGAATGATGTCGATTGCCTGCTCTTTATAAACCTGATAAATTTTCATCGAAAGCTGCGGCCCGAAGCCGTATTGATTAAGAGCAACCATTACCTGTTCAAGGCCCTGGTGCTCCATTAGCGTATCGTACAGATCCTTTGCTTTTTCAGGCGCCAGCTTTGGAATCTGGTCCAGTACGGAAGGGTTTTCGATGATGCGGGTGATTGCCCGTTCCCCGAGTGTATCGACTATTTTTTCTGCTGTTTTTTTCCCGATGCCTTTGAATAGATCACTCGATAAATAGCTTACGATTCCTTGTTTTGATTGCGGAAGGTCCTTGCGGAAATGTGTCGCCTGAAACTGTGTTCCGAATTTTGGATGTTCTTTAATTTCGCCAAAAAACACATATGTTTCCTGCTCATGGATCCGGGGGAAGTACCCTGTTACAACAGCCTCTTTATCTTCATATTGTTCATTCGTTTCCTCAACCCGTATCCTCAGGACAGTATAAAGGTTTTGCTCGTTGTGAAAAATGGTGACAAGATGCTTGCCCTTGATGAATTTCCCTTGTTCAGAAAACAAATCCATCGTGTCTTGTTTTTCCAAATGGTATTCCCCCTTTCCGCAGCTAAATGAGTCCTATTGCAGATTTTGTCCTTCGATCAATTTCTTTCCGTGACCTGCAAGCAGGTGATCAGGCTGTATTTCAAGTGCGCGATCGAACATTTCGAGCGCTTTTTCAGCATCTTCTTTATAGCCGTACGCAACCCCAAGATTATAAAGAGCGTCCGCATGAGAAGGATTAAGTTCTGTTGCCTTTTCCAGGCTGACGATCGCTTCATCAATGAAACCTTCCCGAGCAAGACAGAGTCCATACTGGAAGTTTGCTTCCGCATCATCCTCTAGCAGCTCTGTGCTTCTCTGCAGATATGGCAAAGCCAGCCTGCTGTTGCCGTTTTGCGCAAGGCTCATGCCCAGCATGAAGAAATTATCCCCAGTCTCAAGCCCTTTTTTCAATGCTGTTTCAAACATCTTCCTGGCTTCCTCAAAATCCTGCTGGTCATAGTACAGGCCGCCTTTGCTGTAGTATGCAGCAGTCGCGTCCTCATCAAGGCTGATTGCCTTATCATAAAAATTCAAAGCTCTTTCATTATCGCCGACGGCTGTCAGGACATTCCCGAAATTTATGTATGCTACAGGATCGGCTGGCGTCTCTTCAATGGCTTCCATAAAAGCCTTAGCCGCTTCTTCCCATTTTCCTTCCTTCATAAACTGGATTCCAGTCTGGTTTTTATCCATCAATACCACTCCATTTCTCCATGCAAGTATACCATAAACATCTATATTTTTAGAGAAGGGTTGTCATGCAAGAAACCCCGGCGGTCCATCCCGCCGGGGAGTAAATAGCATATTAGCCAACATACGTCAGTCTCTGGCCATCCTTGAAGATTTGATCAATCGTACCGCCACCGAGACATTCTTCACCGTCATAAAATACGACTGCTTGTCCAGGAGTTACAGCCCTGATTGGTTCCTTGAAGAACACCTTAGCTGTTCCGTCGTCCTGAAGCTCAACCGTCACCTCATTATCTGGCTGGCGGTAACGGAATTTCGCTGTACATTCAAATTTCGACGGCTTTTGCCTGTCAGATACAAAGCCGATATTCACAGCTGTAATGCTGTCTGAATAAAGCAGTTCATTATGGAAGCCCTGTTCAACCAGCAAAACATTCCGTTCAAGGTCTTTACCGACAACAAACCAAGGCTCGCCTGAACCGCCGATTCCAAGGCCCTGGCGCTGGCCGATCGTGTAATACATCAAACCGTCATGCTTCCCTTTTACCTCTCCGTCCATCGTTTCCATATTGCCTGGCTGTGCCGGCAGATAGTTCCCAAGAAACTCCTTGAAGTTCCTTTCGCCGATAAAGCAAATGCCGGTACTGTCTTTCTTGGTGGCAGTCGCAAGGTTTGCTTCCAGAGCCAGTTCCCTTACTTTTGATTTCTCCAGGTTTCCAATAGGGAACAAGACTTTTTCAATCTGGCTTTGGCTCAGCTGGTTCAGGAAATATGTCTGGTCCTTATTCTCATCAAGGCCGCGGAGCATCTTGCGCTCGCCATCACGGTCCTCAACCCGTGCATAGTGGCCAGTTGCCAGATAATCTGCTCCCAGGTTGATCGCATGCTCAAGGAAGGCCTTGAACTTGATTTCCTTGTTGCACATTACATCTGGGTTCGGCGTCCTGCCGGCTTTATATTCATCGAGGAAGTATGTGAATACCTTATCCCAATATTGTTTTTCAAAATTAACTGCATAATATGGAATGCCGATCTGGTTGCAGACCCGGATTACATCCTCGTAATCCTCTGTTGCCGTACACACGCCATTCTCATCTGTATCATCCCAGTTTTTCATGAAGATCCCGATGACGTCATAGCCCTGCTCCTTCAATAGCAATGCTGCAACTGAAGAGTCAACTCCGCCAGACATTCCAACCACCACTCGTGTATCCTTCGGTGATTTTTCCATTATGCTTCACCTCTTTTCTGCAAAAACTTTATATCTATTGATGCTATCTTTTCTTCGATAGTCTCTGAACGATTTTAGCTGTTTCCTCGGCAGCTTTTTCGACCTGTTCTCTTGTATTATTCAAGCCAAAACTGAAACGGATCGAATTGGTTAAACGGTCAGATTCTTTTCCGTACATCGCGACCAGCACATGTGAGGGATCGATCGAACCCGCTGTGCAAGCAGAACCGCTCGATGCAGCGATTCCAGCCAGGTCAAGATTGACAAGCATTGCTTCGACATTTGTTCCTGGAAAGCTTAAGTTTAAAATATGAGGCAGTGATTTATCAAGTATTCCGTTCCGCTGGAAGGAGATTCCGCTCGTTTCGAGTTTATCGATAAAAACATTCCTGAACTCATTGTAGGTGTTCCGCTTGCTTTCCAGCTCATTCTGTGAGATTTCCACAGCTTTGCGGAATCCGGCAATGGCTGCCACATTTTCTGTTCCGGCACGCCTTTTTCTTTCCTGCTCGCCGCCGAAAAGCTGGCGTGCCAGCTTGATTCCATCGCGGATATACAGGAAACCTACACCCTTTGGTCCGTTGATTTTATGGGCAGATACCGATAATAAATCCACTTTTAAGTCATCCACATCTATTTTTTCTATTCCGTATGCCTGGACTGCATCTGTATGGAAGACTGCCTGGTGCTCTGACAGCAGTCCAGCAATTTCGCGAATTGGCTGGATTGTGCCAACCTCGTTGTTGCCATGCATGATTGTCACAAGAATGGTATCTTCCCTTAGTGCGCTCTGTACCGCATCAACCGCTATCATGCCATTTTCATCCACAGGAAGATAGGTCACCTCGAAGCCGCGTTTCTCAAGCTCTTCACAGCTATGAAGGACTGCATGATGCTCGATTTGGCTAGTAATGATATGGCTTCCCTTTGTACGATTATTTTCAGCATATCCTATGATTGCAAGGTTATCCGCTTCCGTTCCGCCGCTTGTAAAGATGATATTATTCGCTTTCGTTCCTATGCTTTGTGCAAGCTCATGACGGGTGTCATCCAGTATTTTGCGCGCTTCACGGCCAAAGTGGTGGATGCTGGATGGATTGCCAAACTCCGCCTCCAGCACCTTGACCATCGCTGATAAAACCTCTGGGTGCATTGGTGTAGTTGCTGCATGGTCCAAGTATATTCTTTCCAACTTCATACCCTCTCTTCAGGAGTTTTTCATATGTGAAAGTTCTATTAAAAAGTTCAATTAAATATAAAACATGTAAGCGTCTGATTCGCCGAAGTTGTCTGTATGATTTGCCAGGTCCTCGATCGTTGTGTTATCGAGTACATCCTTTACAGCATCTCTGATGCGAGTCCAAAGCTCCCGCTTTGCAGGCTCCTCATCCTCAATTCCTTCGACAATGCTGATTGGGCCTTCCAACACCCTGATGATGTCACCGGCAGAAATCTTTGATGGCAAATCACCCAGGACGTAGCCGCCGTATGCCCCGCGGATGCTCTTGACCAGCCCGGCATTCCGGAGCGGTGCCACAAGCTGCTCCAAATAATGCTCCGATAAATCATTAGTCTGCGCAATAGACTTCAGGGAAATAGGACCTTCCCCATACTTCTTCGCCAGCTCAATCATGATCGTCAACCCATACCGGCCCTTAGTAGAAATCTTCATAAAACACACCCCAATCCAATACTTTAACACTCTAAAGCGCCGGGGGTCTGACCCCCACTGCGTTAATGCTTTAAAGTGGGTTTGCATTTACATCATAAATAATTTGGTTTTTCTAATTATCATCATTATGCCCCATATGGCATTTATATTTAGATTTTATCAAAATCCTTAGTCAATAGGTAGGCTTTTGACATTATAGCATAAATTGCGTGGTGAATGCGCCAGCGGCCAGTTTATGTTATTGTATATATACGAATATATGTTTCATTGGAGCGATGGTAATGAACCTTAAACCTCTAGCTTTCAGGATGAGGCCGCGCACAGTTGATGAAGTGATCGGGCAGGCCCATCTTGTCGCAGAAGGAAAAATCATAAATAGAATGGTCAAGGCACGGCAGTTATCCACGATGATCCTCTACGGGCCGCCTGGGATCGGGAAGACATCAATTGCAAGTGCTATCGCCGGCAGCACAAATTTTGCCTTCAGGACCCTTAATGCCGTGACCAACAATAAAAAGGATATGGAGGTAGTGGCCGCCGAAGCAAAAATGTCGGGGAAAGTGATCCTCCTTCTTGATGAAGTACACCGGCTTGACAAGGCAAAGCAGGACTTCCTCCTTCCTTACCTTGAAAATGGGATGATTGTTCTGATCGGTGCGACGACCAGCAATCCATACCATGCTATAAACCCGGCAATCCGCAGCAGATGCCAGATCTTCGAGTTGAAGCCGCTGGAACCTAATGACCTAAAAATCGCCTTGAGAAGAGCGATCGAAGATGAAGAAAGAGGTCTGGGAAACTTAAAGATTTCAATCTCTGATGCTGCACTGAACCATTTCGCGACAGCATCGGGCGGCGATGTCCGGAGCTCCCTGAACGCGCTTGAGCTCGCGGTACTGTCCACCCAACCGAATGAAGATGGACAAATTATGATAGATGAGGATACTGCCGAGGAATGCATGCAGAAAAAAAGCCTTGCCCACGATAAAGACGGCGATGCCCATTATGATGTTCTGTCCGGCTTCCAAAAATCAATCCGCGGCAGTGATGTTAACGCAGCACTGCACTATCTTGGCAGATTGATTGAAGCAGGAGATTTGGTAAGCATCAATCGTCGCCTTCTCATCATCGCCTATGAAGATATCGGCCTCGCCAGTCCACAGGCTGGGCAAAGGACGCTCGCAGCGATTGAGGCTGCGGAAAGAGTCGGATTCCCGGAAGCCAGAATCCCTTTGGCAAATGCGGTCATTGAGCTATGCCTTTCACCAAAATCCAATTCTGCCATCATGGCAATCGATTCCGCACTGGCAGATGTCCGGTCAGGCATCAGCGGCGAGGTTCCAGACCATCTTCGGGATGCACACTATAAAGGTGCCAAGGATCTTGGGAGAGGCATTGACTATTTGTATCCCCATGACTATGAAGGCGGATGGGTCAAACAGCAATACCTGCCTGACAGGATCAAAAATAAGGTGTACTACAAGCCGAAGAAGACAGGCAAGTTCGAACAGGCACTGTCAACGATTTATGATAAAATTGTCGGGAAGAAATAAGCGGAAGGGCTGCAGCCCTTCCGCTATATTTTTATATTCAGCTGTTAACCCGTTTAATCTCTATGTCCTTAAGGAGTTCCCTAACAACATGGCTGGCCATGATCAAACCAGCTACTGATGGGACAAATGCATTGGATGATGGCGGCATTTTTGCTTTGCGGATTTCCGCATTGTCATTGCCTACCTCTTTGCGGACGTCCTCCCTGATGACAATCGGGCTTTCATCCGAAAATACGACCGGAATCCCTTTTTTGATTCCTTCCTTTTTCAAACGAGTCCGAATTACTTTTGCCAGCGGATCAGTATGTGTCTTAAATATATCAGCGATTTTAAATCGGGTCGGATCCATTTTATTCGCTGCACCCATGCTGGAAATCATCGGTATCCCGCGATTCAGCGCTTCTTTAATAAGGTGGATTTTATATGAAATCGTATCTGAAGCATCGACGATAAAATCAAGATCATAGCCAAAAATCTCTTCATAGGTTTCTTCTGTGTAAAACATCTTCAGTGCAATCACTTCGCAGTCAGGATTAATGTCCTTGATCCTGTCCTTCATCACTTCTACCTTTTGTTTTCCGACTGTTGATAGCAATGCGATAAGCTGTCGGTTGACATTGGTAATATCAACATCATCCTTATCAATCAGCACTAGCTTGCCTACTCCTGATCTGGCCAATGCTTCTGCAGCAAACGATCCAACGCCGCCGATACCCAAAACTGCTACTGTACTATTCTTCATTATATCAAGGCCTTCTTTGCCAATGGCCAGCTCATTTCTTGAAAATTGATGAAGCATATGATTCACTCCAAACATTGAATTAATGTTAATATCTATACCCGCTTTTGAATATAACATACTCTGTATTAAATTCAAGTATTTTTATAGGAATTAATGTGTATGTTAAATCATACCTAATTGCCTCAATCTTACTTCAAATACTCATTTCCTTCCCATAATAGAATATTGTAAAATCTCTTAGTTTGAAAGGACAAACAAAAAAACCATGCATCAGCATGGTTTTAGCTTCATTATGTAGGAAGAGTCCCAATCGTGCCGTCGTTTTGGATGCCTTCGTCTTGAACCCGCTCTCAGCAGGTGGGTGCCCTGTTCCGGATTTCTGTAAGTCCTCTAGCCAGAGGCATTTACGCGGCCCGAAAACGCGGACTCCCGAAGGAAAAATGTTAGGTCAAAACTTCAGGTTATACAACGAACACATCAGGACTCTTCATCTGTTGTTAGTATAATAACACAGCATCAGCTGAAGTTCAAGAATATGGCTAATGGATATTATTGGTCTTTTTTGACATTTAACGCAAGGTGAAGCTCATCAAGCTGTGCAGTGCTTACTTCCCCAGGAGCATCTGTCAGCAGGTCGCTCGCGCTGGCTGTTTTCGGGAATGCGATTGTGTCACGCAAGTTCGAACGTCCCGCGAGCAGCATCACCATTCTGTCCAGGCCAAGGGCGATTCCGCCATGCGGTGGTGTACCGTATTCAAAAGCTTCAAGCAGGAAGCCGAATTGCTCTACCGCCTGTTCTTTTGTGAACCCAAGGACTGAGAACATTTTTTCCTGTACTTCACGTTCAAAAATCCTTAAGGAGCCTCCGCCCAATTCATAACCATTCAATACAAGATCATATGCCTGTGCTTTTACACTGGAAGGGTCGCTGTCAAGCAGCGAGATGTCCTCACGTACTGGCATTGTGAATGGATGGTGGGCAGCAAAGTAGCGGTCTGCCTCTTCATCGAATTCCAATAACGGCCAGTCAGTGATCCACAGGAAGTTGAACTTGCTCTGATCAATCAAACCGAGCTCTTTTCCAAGCTTTAAGCGCAGGGCACCAAGTGCATCAGCAACCACGCTTTTCTTGTCTGCAACGAATAGTAGAAGGTCACCAGCTTCAATGTCAAGCTTTTCCTTCAAGGCCTGCTGGTCTTCCTCAGCAAAGAATTTGGAGATAGGTCCTTTAAGGCCATCTTCTTCTGCCTTCAGCCAGGCAAGGCCTTTTGCACCATACACGGACACAAATTCTGTAAGGGCATCGATATCCTTGCGGGAATAATTTCCGGCTGCCCCTTTAACATTGATTGCTTTTACCTGGCCGCCATTTTCAACCGCTGACGCGAACACCTTGAACCCAGAATCTTTTACTGTTTCGGACAGGTCCGTCAATTCCATTCCAAAGCGCGTATCAGGCTTGTCGGATCCATATCTGCTCATTGCCTCATCATAGCTCATGCGCGGGAATGGTGCAGGCATGTCAATGCCTTTGACATCCTTCATGACCTTCTGCATCATTTTTTCGGTCATCCCAAGGATATCTTCCTGGCTCATGAAGCTTGTCTCGATGTCCACCTGGGTGAATTCAGGCTGGCGGTCCGCACGTAAGTCTTCATCACGGAAACAGCGGGCAATCTGGTAATAACGTTCAAATCCGCCGACCATCATCAGCTGCTTGAAAAGCTGCGGTGACTGAGGCAGCGCGTAAAACTCACCAGGATGAACACGGCTTGGCACAAGATAATCCCTTGCTCCTTCTGGAGTGCTTTTTGTTAAAATCGGTGTTTCTACATCCAGGAAGCCCTCGCCATCAAGGAAATCACGGATCGCTTTTGTCACTTGATGCCTCATTTTAAACGTTTCAAACATTACCGGACGTCGAAGGTCAAGGTAACGGTATTTCAGGCGGACATCTTCAGATACGTCTGTCTTGTCAGCAATGACAAAGGGAGTTGTTTTCGCCTCATTTATAATCGTAAGTTCCTCAGCCTGTACTTCAATTTTACCGGTTTTGATATTCTCATTAATGGTCCCTTCACCACGGGCAAGGACTGTGCCTTTTACATCAAGTACGTATTCTGTCCGCACCTTCTCGGCAATTTTAAGCGCTTCAGGCGAGACATCAGGATTCAGGACAATCTGGACGATTCCCGTTCTGTCACGCAGGTCGATGAAAATTAGCCCCCCAAGATCTCGGCGCTTTTGCACCCAACCCTTCAATGTTACCTTTTCACCAATTGCCTTTTCTGTTACTTCACCGCAAAAATATGTTCTCCCAAACATCTAAAGTCCCCCTCTACTTGCAAATCTCCCGGAATTTTTCAATAAAGTCTTCAAGCGGCAGCTCAACCTGCTCACCATTTGCCATCGATTTTAGATTGATTTTATTTTCTTTCAGTTCATCTTCACCCAGGACAGCTACATACCTTGCGTTCAGTCTGTCAGCTGCTTTGAACTGGGCTTTTATTTTACGGTCAAGATAATCCCGTTCTGCCGAAAATCCTGCACCCCTCAATTTGTGGAGAAGGCCGACAGTGTAATCCTTTGCGGTATCTCCTAGTGAAACAAGGTAACAATCGATACCTGTCTTGACCGGCAGCTCCACACCCTCTGCATCAAGTGCAGAAAGCAATCTCTCAATGCTAAGAGCAAAGCCGATTCCCGGAGTTTCAGGCCCGCCGATTTCCTCAACAAGTCCATTGTACCTTCCGCCTCCGCAAAGGGTGGTGATTGCGCCGAATCCTTCTGCATTGCTCATGATTTCAAATGCCGTGTGATTATAATAATCGAGTCCGCGAACAAGATTCGCATCGACTTCAAACTGAATTCCCAAATCCGTCAAATACTTCGTAACCTTATTGAAGTACTGAGCTGAATCTTCAGTTAAATATTCAAGAATGGATGGAGCTGACTTCATCAGTTCATGGTCGCGGTCTGCCTTGCAATCCAAAATGCGCATTGGATTCTTTTCCAGCCGGTTTTGGCAATCCTTACAGAACTCCCCGATGCGCGGCTGGAAATGATTTACCAGGGCATCCCGATGTGCCTGTCGGCTTTCTTTATCTCCAAGGCTGTTGACTACCAGCTTAAGCTTCTTTAGCCCAAGCTCCTGGTAGATGGACATTGCAAGTGAAATCACTTCCGCGTCAATTGCTGGATCAGCGCTTCCCATTGCTTCCACACCGAATTGCACGAACTGGCGGAAACGGCCAGCCTGCGGTCGTTCGTATCTGAACATTGGCCCCATATAATAAAGCTTTACAGGCTGATTTGGATTACCGAACATCTTATTTTCGACGAAAGAACGGACAGCGGCTGCAGTTCCTTCAGGTCTTAGCGTCAGGCTTCGGTCCCCTCTGTCGGTAAAGGTATACATCTCCTTCTGAACGATATCTGTCGTATCGCCGACTCCACGCTTAAATAATTCTGTATGCTCAAAAATCGGAGTCCGAATCTCCTGGTATTGGTATCTTTCACATAGCTCTCTGGCCTTTTCTTCGATCAGCTGCCATTTTTCAGTCTGGCCTGGCAATATATCTTGTGTTCCGCGCGGTATATTGATTTGATTAGCCACAATACATCCTCCTTCTTACTTCCTTAAACAATATGTACTAATTTGACTGCCGGAATCATTCAATCAAGCAATCTTTTTACAGAAATGCAAAAAAGCCCCCAATCCCTTGTTTTAATAACAAGGGACGAGAGCTTTGATTCCCGTGGTGCCACCCTAATTGAAGGCGCCTGAGCGCGCTTCCTCTTTAACAGTTAACGCCTGAATACGTCTTCTCCTACTAAAGGGCAAAAGCCTTTTTCAGAGAAAATCCTACGGAGTGTTCATTCACCAAGTCATCATGCAGAAATGCTTTCAGCCAGGGCATTTCCTCTCTTTTCATGTGGTTCTGGGCTACTGTGCTCCATCAACGGTATGATTTCGATATAGCATTTTATTTATATTATAATACGTACACATTTTTCAGATGTCAAGAAGAATTCAAGACCGCTCAAGCTGTTTTTTCAACTTTCTTACATCTCGTAATGAAAGTCCGAATTCTGAAGCCAGTTCAACTATATGTGAACTCTGTTCCTTCTGGATGAAATCATGGAAATCGACTCCGAACAATTGATTTTCACCAAAAGAAGCCATCCCCTTTTCACTGAACCGCATGCAATCACCTTCCATCGTTTATTCCTAACTATTCTTCCCATCCTTTTAAAATTTTTTCATGATTTTGTAATAAAGTTAATTATTCCTTCCCATTTCCGATATAAAGAAAAAAGCCCATGATTTTACCGGAAAATTCAGGTAAAATATTTTTAATGAGGTTCTTTAAAAAGAGCAATACATAAAACAGTGTTGGGCAAAAAAATGGCTTGGTAAAATAGGCTGATGTTTCAGCAGCAGGTTCTAAAATACAGCCAAAATAAAAAGGAGGGAGAATCTTTGCCTAAAAGCAAAATGGCTCCTGCCGTACTGAGCCTGTTTCTCATGTTGGGAAGCCTCCCAGCAATCGATACGGCTCAGGCAGAAAGCGGCAGTGTCTCGATTACCGCAACAAGCTTGAATGTAAGACAAGGGCCAGGACTCAGCTACCCTTTGGCAGGATCAGTGAAACAAGGAGAAAAATACTCCATTCTCAAGCAGGAAGGAGATTGGATTCAAATCAGCCTTGGAGGAGGCAAAAAAGGCTGGGTGGCCGAATGGTTCACTTCATTGGACAAGCAAGCACAGCCAAAAGCCTCCAATACTGGTTCCGGTTCAGCCAGCGGTACTGTAACGGCTGATAGCTTAAGGGTCCGGAAAGGCCCCGGGACCACTTTTCAGGTGATTGGATCATTGAATAGCGGACAAGCTGTTGAAATCCTTACCTCGAATAACAACTGGGTTGAAATTAAAACCAAAACAATTCGAGGATGGGTATCGAAGGAATTTATTAAATCCAGCAGCAGTAATAATTCCGGAACCTCGGTCGAAAGCGGCAATGGAAATACAAGCGGCGTCATCACTGCAGATTCTTTGAATGTGAGGGAAACGCCATCCACTAATTCCAAAGTCATTGGCAGTCTTAAAAAAGGGGCAAAAGTTACAGTATTCAAGCAATCTAACGGCTGGGCCGAAATTACATATTCAGGTAAGAAAGCATATGTGAGCGCTCAATTCATCAAAATTGGGCAAAGTTCAGCACCTGCTGATAACCAGCCCTCACCTTCACCTGTTTCAGGACAATTTACTGGTACAGTCACTGCATCCCAGCTCAATGTGCGTGACACCAATACGCTTGATGGGAAGGTAATTGGGATGGTGTCAAAGGGGCAAAGCTTCCAGATTCTCGCGGAGACCAATAATTGGGTGAAGATTGAGTTCAAGCCCGGGCAAACTGGCTGGGCAGCAGGCTGGTTTTTTGATAAGACTAAGGAAGGGCCAGTTTATACGCCTGATCAGCCTGTAAAGAACAGCAGTGTTAAAGTCCTTCACAACGGCACAAATATCCGCAAAGGGCCTGACACCGGTACCGCAGTCATTTATCGCGCCAACCAAGGGGACAGCTTTGAAGTCATCAGCGTTAAAAATGACTGGTACGAGATCAAACTTCCTAATGGCACTTCAGGTTTTGTTGCCGGGTGGATTGTTTCAAGCGTTGGAAGTGCACCGCAAATCGAAAAGCCGGGCGCTGAGAAGCATACAAAAAACAGGACAATTGTTATCGATCCCGGACATGGCGGAAGGGATAATGGCACAACGGGCGTCAGAGGCACTCTTGAGAAAAACCTCACCTTAAAAACAGCCCAGCTTCTGTATGACAAGCTTAAGGCGTCAGGAACAAACGTTGTCCTTACAAGAAATAATGATTCATACATTTCGCTTGCTTCGCGAGTCAGCACGGCACATTATCAAGGTGCGGATGCCTTTATCAGCCTACATTACGATAGCACCAATGACCGCAGCGTACGCGGAATGACAACCTATTACTACAATTCAACTCAAAAGCCTTTTGGAGAGCAAATCCACTCATCGGTTATCAGCAGGACAATGCTAAATGACCGCAGTGTCCGCTTCGGTGACTATCATGTCATCAGGGAAAACAGGCAAAAAGCTGTCCTTCTGGAACTCGGATATCTGAGCAATCCGGCAGAAGAAATGCTGGTCAATACCCCACAATATCAGGAAACAGTAGCCAATGGCATTTTTGACGGCCTCGCCCGTTATTTTAAAAATAATTAAGCAAAAAGAAGGAATCCCATTTTGCGGGATTCCTTCTTTTATGTTATTTACTGTCAATAATCAAAGTAACTGGCCCATCATTGGTCAGAGACACATCCATCATCGCACCAAATACTCCTGTTTCAACCTTCAGGCCTTTTTCTCGTAAAAAAGTATTGAAAGCTTCATAAATTTCTGATGCATGCTCAGGTCTCGCAGCGTCCATGAAGTTTGGACGCCGCCCTTTGCGGCAATCTCCATACAGGGTAAACTGGGAAACTGACAGAATCTCGCCGCCAACCTCCAGCAGGGACAAATTCATTTTCCCTGCTTCGTCCTCGAATACTCGCAAGTTGGCAACCTTATCAGCGAGATAGGCAGCATCTTCTTTCTGATCGTCATGTGTTACACCGACAAGAACGACGAACCCTTTAGTAATGGAGCCGGTAATTTCACCGTCTACAGTTACTTTTGCTTCTTTGCTTCTTTGCACAACTAAACGCATGTTGAATCTCCTTAACTTGTTTCTTAAAAAGGTTAACTCATCATCCGTCTGACAGCATAAATGTCAGGTATTTGCTTGATCCGGTCAACAACCTTCTGAAGGTGGCTGACATTGTGGATCGCAATCGACATATTGATGGTCGCAACCTTATTGCGGTCAGATTTACCGGAAACTGCAGTAATGTTGGTTTTCGTCTCATTTACAGCCTGAAGAACCTCGTTCAGCAAGCCTCTGCGGTCATAACCGCTGATTTCAATATCAACATTGTATTCCTTGCGGTCATTAAGAGCGGTTTCCCATTCAACCGGGATCAGCCTTGCCTGAGCATCCTCTGTATGGATATTCGTGCAATCTGAACGGTGGACGGAAACGCCCCTTCCCTTCGTGATAAAACCTACAATCTCATCTCCGGGTACAGGATTGCAGCATCGGGAGAGCCTGATCAGCAGATTATCAATGCCCGAAACCCTTACACCAGATTCGCGTTTCTTGGCTGGCGAGAATGCCTTCAGCTCTGATACAGCATTGGCAATATCCTTTTCCTGCTCAAGGTCGCGTTTCTTGCGGAGCTTCTCGGTCAGCCTGTTGGCAACCTGAAGGGCGGTAATCCCGTTATACCCGATTGAAGCGTACAAATCTTCTTCACTCATAAAATTGAACTTCTCAGATACCTTTTTAAGATTCTCAGAGGTCAGGATTTCCTTTACTTCAAAATCCATATTGCGAATTTCTTTTTCCAGCAGCTCACGGCCCTTTTCAACATTTTCATCCTTTTGCTGCTTCTTGAAAAATTGGCGGATCTTGTTTTTTGCCTGCGAAGTTTGAGCCAGCTTCAGCCAGTCCTTGCTTGGACCATATGAATGCTTTGAAGTAAGGATTTCAATAATATCCCCTGTCTTCAGCTGGTAATCAAGTGTCACCATTTTGCCGTTGACCTTCGCACCAATGGTCTTATTCCCGATTTCCGAGTGGATCCGGTAAGCGAAATCGATTGGCACCGAGCCTGAAGGCAATTCAATCACATCGCCTTTAGGAGTGAAAATAAATACCATATCAGAGAACAGGTCTATTTTTAAGGATTCCATGAATTCTTCAGCATTTGCTGTATCATTCTGGAACTCAAGGATTTCGCGGAACCAGGACAGCTTGGTTTCGAAGTTTGAGCCTTCAGTAGGCTTCCCTTCCTTATAAGCCCAGTGTGCGGCTACCCCGAATTCAGCAATCCGGTGCATTTCATCGGTCCTGATTTGAACCTCAAGCGGATCTCCTTTCGGACCGATGACCGTGGTGTGCAGCGACTGGTACATATTTGGCTTAGGCATAGCGATATAGTCTTTAAATCGGCCAGGCATCGGCTTCCAGCAGGTATGGATAATACCAAGAATGGCATAGCAATCCTTAATGCTGTCCACAACGATCCTGACTGCGAGTAAGTCATAAATTTCATTGAACTGCTTATTTTGCAGCACCATTTTTCGGTAAATGCTGTAAATATGCTTCGGCCTGCCAGAGATTTCTGCTTTAATGCTTACCTCTTGAAGCCTTTCCTTCACTTCATCAATAACTTCGTCGAGATATTGTTCTCGCTCCGCACGTTTTTTCTTCATCAAATTGACGATTCGATAATACTGCTGCGGATTCAAATAACGCAATGCAGTATCCTCGAGTTCCCATTTGATTTTCGAAATACCGAGCCTGTGGGCAAGAGGCGCAAAAATCTCAAGCGTTTCATTGGAAATTCGGCGCTGCTTTTCGAGCGGCAGATGTTTAAGCGTCCTCATATTATGAAGACGGTCTGCCAGCTTGATCAGGATAACACGGATATCCTGGGCCATTGCCACAAACATCTTGCGGTGGTTTTCCGCCTGCTGTTCCTCATGTGACTTGTACTTGATTTTACCAAGCTTCGTTACACCATCTACAAGCATCGCCACTTCGTCATTGAAGGCTTCACGAAGATCGTCCAGTGTCACAGCCGTATCTTCAACAACATCATGAAGAAAACCGGCGGCAACCGTTGCCGGGTCCATTTCCAGGTCTGCAAGGATCCCTGCTACCTGAATTGGATGGATGATGTAGGGTTCACCCGATTTACGGAATTGGTCATGATGAGCCTGTTTGGCGAACTCATAAGCTTTCCTTACCAATTTTACATGCTCATCATTTAAATATGATTTTGTACAGTCAATGACTTGCTCTGCTGTCATTACCTGATCATTCGCCATAGGATCACCTAATTTTTATTTCTTTATATTAACCCGAAACTCCATCGGGCAGGACTTAGAGAAAATCGACATTATTTTTAAAAAAATCCTTTATATACAATAATTATTCTTATAAAGGATTGTTACTATTATCAAAGAAAAAATCGAAGATGTAAAGAGAAAGGAAGAGATTTTACAGCAGAATTCAAAAAAATTGTCGAAAGATATTTTATTTTGATCATTTTGCTATTTTTTCTGCTCTATTTACAGATGCAGTATTCAGGCAAGCGATATGACGGGTATAGCCATCCACCCGTTCAAGAAAACAAAAATTGTAAATATATAATAGAAAAGGATATAAAGAAAAGGCACTTCGCAATGAAGCGCCCATGGAAATTAGTATTGCATCAATGTTAACATGTCGTAGTTGTTTAGTTTTTCACGGCCGTCAAGGTATGTTAATTCAATCAAGAACGCAATTCCCGCGACGACTCCGCCAAGTTCTTCAACCAGCTTGATTGTCGCTTCGATTGTTCCTCCGGTAGCAAGCAAATCGTCTGTGATCAAGACACGCTGACCTGGCTTGATTGCATCTCTATGGATTGTGAGTACGTCACTGCCATACTCAAGACCGTAATTCACCTTTACCGTTTCACGTGGCAGTTTGCCCTCTTTACGTACTGGAGCAAATCCTACCCCAAGAGAGTAAGCAACCGGACAGCCAATGATAAAGCCGCGGGCTTCTGGTCCTACTACAAGGTCAATTTGTTTTTCACGTGCATAAGCCACGATTTGGTCAGTTGCATATCTATACGCCTCGCCATTGTCCATTAAAGTCGTGATATCTTTAAATTTAATGCCAGGCTTTGGCCAGTCAGGAACGATTGTTACGAATTGTTTCAAATCCATTGAATAATTGCCTCCTCATTTTTCACCGACTCTTGTATGAATTGGTCAAACCAGGCTTTCAGCTCATCATATGATGAATAAAGCAATTCATTTTCAAGAGTAAATGCTTGCACCTTATGCTGATATGTTTTGGATTCAGATAAGTCCCTTTTTGGGACATCCTTTTCTAGTGAAATAAACCCATTGTTTATTTTAACAAAATCTAGTTCAAAAAACACCTGTGACATGAAATCTACTGTTTCTTTTGTCCAGCCGCGATGCCTTGCCAGGTCATCACCATGTTTTTTCAGGTCAAATGGTCCCTTTTTTGCAAGGAACGCATAGAACCACTTGAAATGGTCCCTTGTTGGCAGGGTAGTGAAGAAATCACTGTTCTCTTTATAAAAATGGACATAAACCCTGCCAGGGTTTTTTCCCTCGAACAGCTTTATCAGCAGATCTTTTACAGGCGGAAGGTCCAGCAGGACAACATAAGCGGAGTCAGCCTCCAGCTTTTGTGCTTCCTCTTCATTCGCCACGATGATGAGGGAATCTCCCAATATAGCAGCAAATCTTTCTTTTAATTCCGGGTTAAAAAGAATCCATTTTATGTTCTCGCCTGAAATCATTTCAGGAAGTTTTTCAATTCTCTTAAGCCCCCTGAAGTCGAATAGCTGCCAGGACCTTACCGCCAGGTCCCTGAGGAAAATTTGCGGTTTCTTGTTATTGTTCCACTCATTGATCGATAATTCCCCGATGACTGACAATTTCGAACTGGGAGATATATGATCGTGAAGATGGCCAATGCCAAATCCAATCCCATCAAGCGTTGTGCCTGCATCCTCAAGAGCCAGCTTAAGATGTGACTGGTCTGAGCCGATTTTCCTCAATGTCGAAATATTGGCTTCTTCAATTAAAACTTTCGGTTTAGGATTGCTGACTCCATAAGGAGAAAGCAGACCCAGTTCCTTAATTGCTTCAATATCTATATCACTCACTTTGACCTTCGCATCAATATGTGAAACAGGAATCAGATCCTCTTCGGTTAACTGTTCCTTTGCCATTGCGTTCAGCCGGTCCCTAAGCTCATCCACATGATCAAGCTCGAGGGTCATTCCCGCTGCCATCGGATGCCCTCCAAAATGAGGAAGGATATCTCTGCAGGCAGATAGATTTTTGAACAAATCTAATCCATCTATACTTCTTGCCGAACCTTTAGCCAGACCCTTTTCCTTGTCAAAGCTTAGGACGATTGTCGGGCGATAATATTTTTCTACCAGCTTTGATGCGACAATTCCAATCACACCAGCGTTCCAGCCCTCTTTGCCGACAACAAGGACATGGTTCTCTTTAATTGGGTAATGCTGTTCAACTTCCTGGAATGCTTCCTTGGCAATTTCGGACACAAGATTCTGCCGCTCTTTGTTCAGTGAATCGATTTCCTCAGCAAGCATCATCGCCTCTTCCTGGTCAGACGTCATCATCAGCTGCACGGCAGGATCTGCACTTCCCAGGCGGCCGGCTGCATTGACCCGCGGTCCGATCAAGAAACCGATTGTTTCTTCATCGATGGCTGACTTCTCTGTTTTCGTCAGCTTTAACAACGCATTCAAACCTGGAGTTTGGCTTGTCTTCAGCTGTTCAATTCCGTTCAATGCAATCAGCCTGTTCTCTCCTAAAAGAGGCACTAAATCAGCGATTGTGCCAATTGCAGCAAACTCAAGCAGATGCTCAGGAAGTCTTCCAAGCAATGCATGGGCAACTTTGAACGCAACACCTACACCTGCCAAATCCTTAAAAGGATAGACGCTGTCTTCAAGCTTGGGATGGATAATGGCAAATGCCTCAGGCAGTACCGGGCCTGGTTCATGGTGGTCAGTAATGATTAAATCAATGCCAAGGTCCTTGGCAACCTTCGCTTCATGCAAGGCAGAAATACCTGTATCAACCGTGATAATCAGGGTGATTCCCCTGTCAGCGGCCATCCTGAAGGCCTTTTCATTGGGACCGTAACCTTCAGTAAACCGGTTAGGTATGTAATAGTCTGCATTGGCCCCGATTTCCTGGAGGGCTTTCATCATGACCGTCGTACTGCTTACACCGTCCGCATCATAATCACCGAATACCAGCATCGGTTCCTGTGATTCCACAGCTCTGCGAATTCGCTCTGCTGCCTTGTCCATATCCTTGAGTAAAAAAGGATCATGGAAACTCGTTTTTTGACCAAATAAAAAATACCGGGCATCCTCCACGGTATCCAATCCGCGATTGACAAGCAGCGAAGCAGTCAGATTGTTAATGTTCAAGTCGTTGGCTAGTAAATCTGTTTTTGACTGGTCAGATTGCTTTACAATCCACCTTGATTTTGGCTTTAACATACGTTCACCTCTCAGCTTTTTAATTATACAAAAGCAATGAGCGTGTTTCAATGACAATGAATGCTAACAACAGACAGAACATGCCAGGACATAAAAAAAATGACAGCTTTAATTGCTGCCATTTTAGAGTGTGAGAACGTATTCTTTTTTAATAGGCTTTAGTTGTTGGATGTGATTCATAAAATATAAGGAACTTCCGCTTTGAGAAAATTCGTCTGGATGTCCTTTAGAACCGTTATTAAGACCACCCACAATGGAGTAAATCCCTCTGAATGTCTCTTAGAACCCTTATAAAGACCATCCACATGAAGTAAATCCCTCTGAATGTCTCTTAGAATCTTTATAAAGACTATTTACATGGAGTAAATCCGTCGGAATGTCTCTTAGGACTCCTATAAAGACCACCCACATGGAGTAAACCCGTCGGAAGGTCTCTTAGAAGCCTTATAATGACCATCCGCATGGAGTAAATCCGTCGGAATGTCCTTTAGAACTTTCATAAAGTCCATTTCCACTATTGTAACTCTCTTGAGTGTCCTTAAAAGGGTCCAAGTTTAAGATTGGCTTATAAGTTTCAGTTTTTAAAAGAGTCATTGCACCATGACTTTTACTCAATGGCTTCCATCCATGTTTAATGTATATCCTCAATCCCATGTATGTGTTCTTCCTGAGATTGGGGTTCTTTTAGGTGTTCCTCATAAGCTTTGTTTTGCTTTCTCAATGCCCGTATCTCTTTTTGCAGGATGAACATCCTGAACAGTGCAACTGAGCCGACAATGATCCCGCCCATTAGGACTGAACCCAAAATGACCAGGATCAGCGGCCACTCTGCTACTCCAAATAGATAGTTCACAGAAACAGGGTTGACGTTTATGACTGCAAAAACTGCGACAATCAGGGCAAAGGCAATTCCTAGCAGCAAAGTCCATGCAATTTTCATTCCTCTCCCCCCTTTAACCTGTTATTGAATCTCTATGCTATCCTCAAAACTTCCGTTTTCACTGTATGGATTAATATGGACAAGGACATTCTGGACGTTTTTGTTTTCCATAAGCTTCTTTTTTACCAGCTTCCCAATCCGGTGGCCTTCTTCTACCGTTATATTTGGATCTACAGAAAGCTTCAGGTCAATAATCACATAATGCCCATGTTCCCTCGCGTGCAAAACGTCAAGTTTCATCACACCTGGTACGGAGCGAACCACGTTCTTGAATTCTTCGGTGTCCTCATCATGGAGCACATGGTCCAATGTATTGTGTATCGATTCCTTTCCAAGCGACCAGGCCATTTTAATGATAAAAATCGCCACGACTAAACCTGTTACTGGATCCGCATATTCAAGCCAGCCAATACCGAGCTTGCCGCCTGCTACCGCTGCACTGATCCCGACTAGCGCCGCAAGTGAAGAATACACATCCGACCTGTGTTCATAGGCATTCACAATAAGGGCATCGCTGTTCAATTGCTTTCCAAGCTTGTATTTATAACGGAACATTCCCTCTTTCACAATAATCGAAACGACCACTGCCACAATGGCAATTGCTTTTGGAGCCTCTATTGGCTTAAAGAAGGATTCTATCGCCGACCTGCCAATCTCAACACCTACGAGCATCAATAGCACGGCTACTATGATTGCAGCAATTGACTCTGCTTTGCCATGGCCATATGGATGGTCTTCATCTGGCGGCGCTTTCGCTGCTCTTAATCCAATATAAACAGCAAGCGAGCCAGCTACATCGGAAGCCGAGTGAACCGCATCCGCAACTAATGCTTTACTGTTAGCGTATATGCCAATGATCCATTTCAACGCAGCAAGTACGATATTCCCAACAACACCAACCATTGCTGCGAACTCTGCTTTTTTAAAACGGGCATCTTTTTCCAATAGCAATTTCCTCCCTGACTCTGTGTATATGTGCCTGATGTAATTCGACTCTTATAGTCTGTTGGCATTCCCTTTATTTTATCCTTAAAAATGGCTATCCTAACCAATAATAAAAAAAATACCACGGCTTCCCGTGGTATTCATAAAAAGTTCTATTTTATACTTGCGGCTCGTCTGAATATACTTTCTTTTCCTTGTAAGTCTTGATTGTTCCTTTTTTCTTAAGCTCTTTATTTTTCCAGACATACCAGAGCTGTGCAGCAAGGAACACGGAAGAGTAAGTACCAGAAATCAAACCGATCAACAATGCGAAGGAGAAGTTCCAGATTGACTCACTGCCGAAAATCAACAGAGCTACGACCGTAATAACGACCGTCAGAACCGTGTTGACAGAACGTCCCAGTGTCTGGCGGAGCGAAGAATTCACGACTTCAGCAATATCCTCCGATGTCTTCAGGCGCTTCTTCTTAATCATGTTTTCACGCATGCGGTCAAAGGTAACGATAGTATCATTAATTGAATAACCAACGATCGTCAGAATCGCAGCAATGAATGTGATATCAACCTCGAGTCTGGTAATGCTGAAGATGACAATGACAAAGAATGCATCGTGCAGCAAGGCAATGATCGCGGCGATTGCCATGTATATTTCGAAACGGATGGTGACATAGATGATGATTCCGATTGAAGCAATTACAAGTGCAATCATCGCATTCTTAGCCAATTCTTTTCCAATTGTCGGAGAAACCGTACCTACATTTGGTTCAGCTCCAAATTCTTCTTTAAAATGGGATTTAAGCTCGGCAATTTCATCCTTGCTCAATACACCCTTCAGTCTTGCGACACCAATTTCACCATTTTCTCCCGAAATGACGATATCATCGGTATTGACATCGACCTTGGCAAGCTCTTCTTTAAGCTGAGCTGCTGTCAATTTAGTGTCTGACAGGATTTCGATTCTTGTACCGCTGGCAAAATCAATTGCAAGATTCAGGCGGAAAGCTAGAATCGCTATCAATCCGATTGCGACTAGAACAGCAGACAGTGTGAAGAATTTCTTGCGATTTTTAACAAAATCAAAACGATCGAACTTTGTAGACAAATCCAGGGGATCAAGTCCTTCTGAAATATCATGAACTTCGTCTTTCTTAACACCGAACCACCATGGTTTATTTTTGAATAACCCGCTATTTACCCAAAGTCCAAGGAACAGTCGGGCTGCAAATACAGCTGTTATAAAGCTGGCTAAAATACTGATGATCAGCATGGTCGCAAAGCCCTTCACAGAGCTTGTACCATATGAAAACAGTACAATTGCAGCGAGAAGCGTAGTCAGGTTGGCATCAAAAATCGTTGATAATGAACCTTTGCTTCCTGCCTCAAAGGCAGCCTTGATGTTGCGGCCGATCTTTAATTCTTCTTTAATCCGTTCATATGTGATGATATTTGCATCCACGGCCATACCGACACCGAGAATCAAAGCGGCAATACCCGGCAGCGTCAATACTCCATTCATCCAGTCGAATACCAATAGGATCAAGTAGATATAGATGGACAAGGTCACTACTGCCACTACGCCTGGCAAGCGGTAATAGAACAGCATGAAAATGAAAACCGCTGCGACACCGATGATACCAGCAAGAATAGTTTTATCCAGTGCTTGTTCACCGAACTTTGCCCCTACAGAAGTAGAGTATGTTTCATCAAGCTTCACTGGGAGAGAACCTGCATTTAGCAATGATGCGAGCTGCTGGGCCTCTTCTATTGTGAAAGTTCCTGTAATTTCTACGTTTTTCTGATTCAATACCTGGCTGACATTCGGATTAGAGAGGAATCTAGGATTTGGTTTCATTCTCTCTTCTTTATAGGAATCTTTGCCTTCTTCGAAATCCAGCCAGATGATAAGCTGATTATCCGGCGCCATGTTGAGGATTTCCTGGGTGATTTCACCGAACTTGTCTCCATCCTTTAAAGTAATGGAGATGCTTGGCTTGTTTTGCTGGTCAAAGCTTTGCTTCGCACCATTTTCGGCAAGATCGCCGCCATCCATCATGATCCGGTCATTAACATCCCTGAAGGTCAGGTTTGCCTCGGTGGAAAGAATTTCACGGGCTTTGCTCTGGTCCTTCACACCTGCCAGCTGAACACGAATCCTGTTGTCTCCTTCTATCTGGATGTTCGGTTCACTGACACCAAGGACGTTAACCCTTCGTTCCAGTGCATCTGCTGTACTTTTCAACGTTTCGCGGTCAATTTCCTGACCTTTTTTAAGCGGACTGACTTCATAAAGAACTTCGAATCCACCCTGCAGGTCAAGACCAAGTTTAATATTGTTCAAGATATTCTGGGTCGTTGCACCCATGGCACTTCCAATCAGCAAAACCAACAAGAAGAAGGCCACGATGCGGCTGCGTTTTACCATTATGTAGAGATCCTCCTTATTTTTTCCGAAGAAAAAAATCATGCTGCAAGCAGTTAAAAACATAAAGACAAAAAACTAAACATAAAAAGTTAACCAATTTATAGCATTTTAATTATGTAACAGTTTTAAAATACTGTCAATTAGGCTCTTTTTATATTATTAATGGGAATTTTATGTATTAAACAGAAAAAAAGCCCTTAAAATCAGGACCAAAGCAAAAACTGGTTTCGATGTCTCTTAGGGTACTGCCGCAATAAATGCTCTATGAATCACACCGTACCCCAATATTTATTTTAATAGTTCACGGCGCTCTTCTTCGCTGCTCAGGTCAAAATCCCGAAGTTTGAATGCTTCTACCGTAGTGAAATTCATGACATCCCCGATTTTCGCAGTAAGGATATCCGCGACGATTTCGTATAAATGGATTTCTTCCTTAGGCTTCTTCCATTTTTTCTTGCTGAGATACTCCCATATTTGAGCTTCTGATACATTCTCATAGCCTAACAGCTTGAATTCCTCTTCCTTGCTTTTCAATGCTGGCTTAATCTGTTTGTAAAAACGGCCATAACGGTGGCTGCCTTCCATCTCCTTGCCTCCCTGTCCCATTTTCTAGTCTTTTAAATGCTTTAACCTGTCATGCTTTGTCCACTTTCTTGCATATAGTTAATTGTATATGAATTAAGCATTTTTGAGAAGGCAGGGAGCGGAATGTCAAAGTTTTTAAAAGGAACATTTATTTTACTGATTGCCGGGCTTGTAACAAGAGTGCTTGGTTTTATAAACCGGATTGTCATAGCCCGTTTTATCGGTGAAGAGGGCGTAGGCTTATATATGATGGCATTCCCTGCTATGATGCTTGTCGTGACCATTACCCAGCTCGGGCTTCCGGTAGCGATATCTAAGCATGTCGCAGAAGCTGAGGCAAAGGGTGACTATAGAAAAATAAAGAAAATCCTGGTCGTATCACTGGCTACGACCATCTCTTTATCCATCATTTTCACACCTGCACTCATTTTCCTGGCGCCCTACCTATCAAATACCTTGTTCACTGATAATCGGACACAATTGCCGCTGATGGCGATTGCCCCAATTGTGCCGATTGTTGCGATCTCTTCGGTCCTGCGCGGTTATTTCCAGGGCAGGCAGAACATGCGGCCTTCAGCTATATCACAGGTGATCGAACAGATCGTCAGGATCACCCTGATTGCTGTCCTTACTCGAAAATTCATGCCATATGGAATTGAGTATGCAGCCGCTGCAGCCATGGTGGCTTCTGTACTGGGCGAGCTTATTTCATTGGTTTACTTGATGATGACATTCAAGCTGAGAAAAAGATTCCGCTTGCGTAAAGATTTTTTTCAATATGTCCACTCCGGGAAATCGACCTTCAATGAATTGATGAGAATCGCATTGCCAACAACCGGATCACGGCTGATCGGAAATGTTTCCTGGTTTTTTGAACCAATCGTGGTCGCCCACAGTCTGGCAATTGCCGGAATTGCTGCAGTCGAGGCAACCAAACAATACGGTGCACTTACCGGGTTCGCGATGCCCTTGCTGTTGCTGCCGTCGTTCATCACCTACTCACTTTCCACTTCGCTTGTCCCGGCTATCAGTGAAGCGAACTCAAAGAAACAAACAAAGAGAATAGAGCATTTGCTGCAGCAATCTCTTCGTTTCTCGCTGCTGACAGGCGGTTTGGCTGTCGTCGTTTTGTATGTCCTTGCAGATCCTTTGATGACGCTGATGTATGGTACATCGAATGGAGCACAATTCATAAAGCTAATGGCTCCCTTTTTCCTGTTTTATTATTTCCAGGGTCCATTGCAGGCAGTTTTACAGGCGCTTGACCTTGCGAGGGCAGCTATGATCAACAGCCTGATCGGGAACCTTGCCAAAACTGCGGTGATTTTCCTGCTGGCAAGCCAGCCTGCTTTCGGGATCAACGGTGCTGCACTCGGAATGGTCATGGGAATTGTTTTGATCACCCTGCTGCATTTTGCGACCATGCTGAAAGCCATAACGTTTACCTTTTACGTTATGGATTATGTAAAAATATTTGCGACAATCTTGATTGCAGGGTTAACCGGGTTCGCATTATGGGATTTACTGAACCCTGGCATGGCTCTTACTGTTCGGATCCTTCTTACGGCAGCAGCGATTACTTTCGCTTATTTAATCGCGGCATTCATTTTCAGGCTGATTAAAAAAGAGGAATTATTGCGTGTCCTTCGCGTATTCACTTCATTTATCAAGAAGCCGACATTCAAATAAAAAAACGTGGAAACGATCCACGTTTTTTATTTTTTTTGATGGCTAAATCCATCGATCATATCAACAAAAAACCTTCCATTTTGATAGCTGCAAAATGAAATGGCCTTGGGGTTGCTGTGTCCTTTTTTGTCCAGCTGCTCCAGCAGCCATTTCTTTGTTTTGTTGATCAGCTTGAGGTTATCCTCCTGTATTTCTCCATCAATGATCAGCGGCAGGGCAAGGTTTCCGTCCTCCTGCTGGCTGCCCTCCTGTCCGCCTTGATTTTTCTGGAATATCGATAGCTTTCCGGATGGCTCCAGAATGGCGAATTCAACATCAGCAATGTTCCCGACATCCTTTTCCCTTAATTGCAGGAGCAAATCGTCAAAGTTGTATCTCTGAGCTTTCATTGCCCGTTCATCGATCTTGCCATTATTGATGATGACGGTCGGCTTTCCATCTACAAGATCCCGGAACCTTTTGCTTTTTAAAGAAAGCATGGCAAGAGTGATTTGGATAATGACTAATATGATAATCGGCAAAAGCGTATTGATCAATGGATCCTTTGTATTCTCGATTGCCAGAGAAGCCATCTCAGCGATCATGATATACACGACTAAATCCAGTATGCTCAGTTCCCCGATTTCCCTTTTGCCCATCAGCCTGAATATCAAAAGAATCAGCAAATAAAGGAACAAGGTCCTTAATAGAATGACCAAATATTCATCCACGTTTCTCCCGCCCTTCAAACTGCATTCCTCTATAGTCTCCTACCAGGAAGATAAAAAATACTCATTGTTTACGTAAAAATTTAATAGTGGATCGTTCTTATATTTATTTTGAAAAAAGCAGGCATGTTTTGACATATCCAGATTAGAAACTGATTCTATTTATGCTTTGCCCTGAATATGCTTGTACTAGGCAATTCCCGCTTAAAGGGAAACAGATTAGAGGGGAGAGGGGTTAATGGAATCAAGGAGTTTAGGTAAGGCCGTCCTGTACGGAGTGATTGCCATTTTCTTATTGGCAATCGCAAGCAGTTTTATTTTTTCTCTTCTTTTAAAATTCACTTCTGTTCAAGAATCATCGCTTCAATATGTGATGACGTCTATTTCTTTCTTATCCATCTTCATCGGCGGATTTGTAACTGGGGGAAATGGGAAGCAAAAGGGATGGCTGATTGGCGGAGCAACAGGTCTGGTTTATACTTTGGTCGTCTTCCTGTTCCAGTTTTTAGGTTATGATAGTCTGTTTACATTCGAGCAAATCATCTATCATATTTGCTACATCATTACAGCTATGATGGGCGGCATTTTGGGAGTGAACATTGCTGGAAGCACCAGGAATGCATAAAAAAGAAGCGGATTTTTGTATCCGCTTCTTTTTTGTTATACACCAGGAATTATAAAATAATTTTGATGTGGATAACTGTATGAGTTATCTTAATCCAGCTCCAATGCCTAGCCCCTCGAGACGCTTGTCTAGCTGCGGCTCCTAACTCCTCGAGACGCTTCGGAGTTAAGCAGTCGCCTCCGCGTTTCTTATTGTCTAGTTTTGCCTCCTAGAAACTCCGAAGCTTCAACTTCGCCCGCAGAAGCAAAAAGCGCTTCTTTGTCGAAGTCTCCAGTTTCTGTGTTTCTGGGCAGTCGGCT
>NZ_JBYNSB010000006.1:0-15397 GCF_057785455.1 Mesobacillus sp. | reverse complement strand
TGGTATAACGACTCCAGCGCTGTCTTAACGAGGGGCTCGGTGAAATTGAAGCACCGGTGAAAACGCCGGTGACCCGCGGCAGGACGAAAAGACCCCGTGGAGCTTTACTGGAGTTTGGCATTGGGTCCTGACGTCTGTTGTGTAGGATAGGTGGGAGACTGTGAAGTCCCGGCGCTAGCTGGGATGGAGTCGTCCTTGAAATACCACCCTTCGGATGTTGAGACTCTAACCCGGAGCCGTCAAAGCGGCTTGGGGACAGTGCTAAGCGGACAGTTTGACTGGGGCGGTTGCCTCAACAGTGGGGCAACGCAAATCCGGCTATATGCTGGAAAGTCCGTCCCTTCAAAAGGGTGCAGTGTCCGGCGCTACTGTCGAAAGACAGTGAAAAGGCGACCGGCGCGGACAATCAGCAGGGAAGTCATTTAAAGACCCCTCAACGACTGTACGCCGGACGGCTCGAAAGAGCCGATGATACAGTCTGAACTTCCTGGCAACAGGAAGCCGGAGTTTTCGGGGTCCGGTCTGACCGTGAAAGGGGTGAGTAAGAGTGCGTTCTCGTGAGATCGAAATCTACAAACGGAAGCTCAAACTCACAAACCTTCAGCGGGAGATTCTCGTGGGTCTCTTGCTTGGCGATGCTTGCCTCGAGACACAGAATCGAGGCAGGACATATCGGCTGAAGATCGAGCACAGTAGCGCTCAAGACTCTTACGTTAAGCACCTTTACGAATGCTTTAAAGACTGGGTGCTCAAAGAGCCGCAGGTTAAGGGGCAGCAGATCGCGGGCAAGACTTATCGGAAGTTGTGGTTCAACACAGTGAGCCATGCAGCCTTCCGGTTCTACGCACAGCAGTTTTATAGAGACGGTAGAAAAGTCGTGTCCAAGCTTATCATGCGGCTCTTGACCGAAAGGAGCTTGGCCTACTGGTTCATGGATGACGGCTCGATCAAGTCGAAGCAGTCTAAGGCCGTGATCTTCAACACGCAGGGCTTTGCAGAGCGGGACGTAGTAAAGCTCATCAGGGTGTTGAGGGAGAAATTCGGCCTGGAAGCCAAGCAGCGACAGCAACGAGAAGGGCAGCAGATCTATATCTCTGGGCGCTCCTACGAGCGATTCCGTGTGCTCGTCGAGCCGTATCTGATCCCGGAGATGCGTTACAAGCTGCCCACAGGGAGAAGGTACAGACCGGGCTTAACACAATTGCCTAAAGGATAACGGAGGCGCGCAAAGGTCCGCTCAGGCTGGTTGGCGATCAGCCGTGGAGTGCATGGGCACAAGCGGGCTTGACTGCGACAGAGACATCTGGAGCAGGGGCGAAAGCCGGCCCAAGTGACCCGGTGGCTCTGTGTGGAAGGGCCATCGATCATCGGATAAAAGTTACCCCGGGGATAACAGGCTCGTACCCCCCGATAGTTCACATAGACGGGGGTGTTCGGCACCTCGATGTCGGCTCAACTCATCCTGGGGCTGAAGCAGGTCCCAAGGGTCCGTCTGTTCGCCGGTTAAAGAGTTACGTGAGCTGGGTTTAGACCGTCGCAAGACAGGTCGGTCTATATCCGCCGCGGGCGTAGGAGACTTGAGGGGCACTCTCCATAGTACGAGAGGACCTGGAGGGCTGGACCGCTGGTGTACCAGCTGTCGTGCCAACGGCACCGCTGGGTAGCTAAGTCCGGACGGGATAAGCGCTGAAGGCATCTAAGCGCGAAGCCCACCCCAAGATTAGGTCTCCGGCCTTAAAGCCCGCAAGGGCTTTAAGGGTAAGGTCCCTGGTAGCTGACCAGGTAGATAGGCCGCAGGTGTTAGTGCTGTGAAGCATTGAGCCGAGCGGTCCTAATCCGACCGAGCGCTTGCGCGAGCCACTCTATTCACTTTCGAGTGACCAAATTCCCGTAGGGGCGAACGGCCGTTCGCCCCTACAAAGAAATTCCAGGTGGCCCGATGGCGGAGGGGAAACACCCGTTCCCATCCCGAACACGGCAGTTAAGCCCTCCAGCGCCGATGGTAGTGGTCTCGTGAGGGACCG
This sequence comes from Mesobacillus sp., assembly GCF_057785455.1. Lineage (NCBI taxonomy): Bacteria > Bacillati > Bacillota > Bacilli > Caryophanales > Bacillaceae > Mesobacillus > Mesobacillus sp. The sequence continues at coordinate 13,373 of NZ_JBYNSB010000006.1, read as the reverse complement.
CAAGAGTAGGACGCCGCCTGGATTTATTTTTTGTAGTAGAGGTTTTTTACGGCTTAATAACTAGCCTCTGGGGCTCGCTCTGCGCTAGCTCGAACGGGCCTTCTTGTTGTTGTCCTTCTAGTTGCTGTGCAGCCCTAAATGTTCCTTGCACAAAGTAGGTTCCCGCGGGGACAGGGTAGCCCTCGTTATCCAGCTGATCCCAGGTCACTTGATATTCCTTCACTTCGCCGGGTTGTAAGATCATTATGAGACCAACTAACGGGAAGACTTTTCCATAGCTCCGGCGCCAGATCTCTCTGCCGTCTGCGGCGGTCACGATGAAGTCTTCCGAACCGTATCCATAGTACAGAGTGAGCGGGCGTCCGCTGATGTTTTCGATCTTGAGCTTGAGCGGCACCATTTCGCCGACCCGAACTTCCTTTGGGGCTTCTAGCTTTAGTTGGAGAGGCAGGCCCGGACCGATCGCAATACACTTTTCTATAGCAGGCTTCGGAGCGGGCTCCACCTTCGGAATGCCTTCCACACAATAGTAGCCCGGAGCAATAGGGTTGCCCTCTTGATCCCGTTGGTCCCATACTGCTTCAAAGTTCAATTCGTCGCGCGGTTTCAGGCCCGTCAAGTCGGCGATCTCTTGAATGGCTTGCCCGTGGGACCAGCGCCAGATTTCCTCACCTTGCTTTCGTATGACAAAATCGTATGCAGGGCGGCCTAAAAGCGTCAGTATCACGGGCCTATCGCTGATGTTCTTCAGCTTGAGCTTCAACGGCAGCTGTTGACCCAGTTTCAAATAGGAGGGAACTTCCAGCCGAAGGGCCAGGGGGTGGCCTATCCGTATGCTCAGTCGGACCGGCTGCGTCTCAATGGTCTCAGAGTCCAGATGGAGAAGACCGCGCACCCAATAGAAACCTGCCGGGACGGGCTTGCCCTCATTGTCCACCTGATCCCACTCTGCCCACAAGTCGAACTGACCGCCCTGATATAGCTGCACAATCTTGGGTAGATCTTGAATGACCTTGCCGTGAGAAAAACGCCAGACTTCGGTGCCGTCGGCTTTGTTGACTATGAAGTCATAGGCCGGGCGGCCGCGGAGGGTTAACTCGATTGGCCGATCAACACGGTTCCTCACCTCTATTCTCAAAGGCACCGTCTCGCCCAAGTCGGCTTGGGGGTCTTTTGCTTGCCAGTTCACCCGCAGCGTGAGCAAGAAAGGCCCTCGCTCAACGCCGGGCCTCGGCGGTATATCGAATTCTCTCCCCAAGGAGTTTGCTTTGGAACTGACGATGACTCGGTACCTTCCCGACGCAAACTTTCCCTTTAGCGGGACTGTGATCTCGAAACCTCTGAGGATGTCGAGACACACCCCGCGTAATCGTTCTCGAGCGCGTATAGTAATGTGGATTGTATGGCCTTTGCGCTCTTGGCGGGGAGGGAGCAACTCGGCCCCACAGGTGGGGTCTCCCATTAGGCCAGTGATATGCACCTCCACAGAGAAGGGACGTTCCTTGCTCACCTGCACTTTTACGTCTTGTACCTCGACATATCCTTCTATCCACAAAGGAGTGCAACCGCTGGCCGCTAGCAGTGTTAGAAGAAGCGCCACTTGTGCAACCCTCTTTATCATAATAATAATAGTCTTCTTCTCCTCACTTTGGCGAGCAGGCCTAGCTCGCCAGCCCCAAGGCGCTCTTGGCCTTGCGCGGGTTGTTGACGGTGAGGAGAATCTTGAACTGCTCCCCTTCTTTGATGACGTAGCTGGTTTCAATGTTGACTCCAGCATCCGCCAGCTTTCGACAGACGCGTCCCAGCTCCCCCGGCTTGTCCTCGACACTAACAGTCAGGGCCTCGACCGACTCGAACTTGAGCTTTGCAGATCGAAGCGCTGAGCGAGCCTTCTCATCGTCTGAAGTGACCAGCGCTACGAGTGATTTAGTTTTCGTGGTAGCCAGCCCCGCAAAGCCTAAAATATTAATCTCTTGCTGGCCCAGAAGCTCTGCGATCTTCGCCAGCTCCCCAGGCTTGTTCGCCACCGAAATGCGAAACTCCCGCATGGACACATCACCCCTTCTTTTTTATACGCCAAAAGACGCTCATTTGCAACTGCGAGAACTGGGGTTGACTCTCATTCAGAGTGCTGCTATAATTATGTTCGACAAGCGTTCCCCGGTAGCTCAGTTGGCAGAGCAACCGGCTGTAGGGTGGACTGCAGCTTCCACAGGAAACTGTGGTTGCAACATCGGGTGAATTCAGGGAAGCCTACTCCGAAAGGAACGGTAACCCTGAGCGAAGCCTGCCGAAGGGCGCGGTAGCACCGCAGGCTTACCGTGTAGGCAGGAACGTGCAGAGACTAGAGGCTGAGGAGCCCTTCCCGATAACGCCTCATAAGCGCCCGACACCCTTCGTGGGTGAAGAGATAGTCCGAGCCCGGTAGAAATGCTGGGGCACTCGTAACCGGTGGGTCGCAGGTTCGAGTCCTGCCCGGGGAGCCAGTCTTCATATTACAAGCTGAAAAATTGGGAGTGTGAAAGGATTTGCCCGAAAATTTCAGGGGAAATTTTCGCAGAATCGGAGCATGACTGCGATAGTTCGTGTCCCACGCGGTCACCCGATAGGGTGTTATTCAGCCTGAATATCAAACTATCAACATAATGCTTATCAAGAGATATTCTTTCAAGATTTTCAAAGACATAATCCTCTAATCTATTGGCACTTACTATTCTTGTTTTGCAACTGTCCCAATCTCTCTTGAGTGTGCTTGTGCAACGATAGTAATAGTAGCGGTTTCTCTTTCCCTGTTTCATTTTATTGGTATGGCATGGAGTCATAAACGAGCCACACTCTTGACATTTTATAAGCATAGTTTTGACCATAAAAAATCTTTAACTTCTTTTTGAATTGACTATAAGTCTTGATGCATTCGCGGCAACCACCAGGGTTGGCAGTTCCTCAAGGGCTGCCGCCATAACAGGGCTTAAGATGCCGATAGATGCAAGACCCATAGTGACGATATCCCATGAAATGCCCAGGGCTATCCCTTGGCGGATTATCTTATAAGTATTCCTTCCAACCTTTATGGCATGAGGAACCTGAGACCAGTCATCCCGCATCAATGTTACATGGGCCGCCTCTATCGCCACATCTGTGCCTGCTGCACCCATTGCAATCCCAACATCCGCCTGGGCAAGGGCAGGGGCGTCGTTTACTCCGTCACCTATCATGCAGACCTTATGCCCTTCATCTTGCAGTCTTTTTACGGTTTTTATCTTATCCTCGGGCAAAAGGTTTGCCTTATATTCTGTGATGCCAAGCCTTCTTGCAATATTTGAGGCAACCCTTTCGTTGTCGCCGGTCAAAAGGATGAGCCTCTTAATGCCGATCCTTTTTAATTCTTCTATAGCCCTGAGGGCTTCATCCCGCAGGACATCAGCAACCGCGATGATGCCAGAAACAACCCCATCACCCCATCCCTCTCCCGCAAGTCGGTACGACTCGCAACCGAGGGGAGAGGGGGCAGCAAGAAAGAGGACGGTCTTTCCTTCATCCTCCAACCCTTGAGCCTTTAACCTCAAATCTTCAGGAACCTCAATCCCCTTTTCCCTTAGAAGCCTCTGATTTCCAAGAACAACAGTCTTTCCTTCAACCTTCCCCATCACACCGCGGCCTATCAAATACTCAAATCCTTCGGGTTCTGGTATCTGCAAGCCTTCTTTTTCTGCCCTTTCTATGATTGCAGTGGCTAATGAATGCTCAGAGTGTCTCTCTATGGATGCGGCAAGCCTGAGTATTTCATATTCTCCCCTCGCCCCTTTGGGGAGAGGGTCAGGGTGAGGGGGAAAAGCTATAACATCCGTTACTTCCGGTCTCCCGAATGTCACTGTTCCCGTTTTATCCATCACAACGCAGTCTATTTTAGCAAGCGCCTCCAGATAGAGCCCTCCCTTGACAAGAAGGCCCCTCCTGGCGGAACTACCTACACTCGCTATAACGGACAGAGGCGTTGCAAGTCCAACTGCACACGGACATGCTGCAACAAGGACTGCAATTGCGTAGATTGCCTTACCAGAGATTAAGTAGGTAAGAAGGGCAACGCCTATAGCAATAGGTAAAAAATATGTGGTAAACCTGTCTGCAAACTTCTGCACAGGGGCTTTATGTGCCTCTGCCTCCTCCACAAGCTTTATAATCTTTCCAAGGGTGGTATCTTCTCCGACTTTTGTCGTCTTTATTTCTAAATAACCATTTTCATTCAATGTGCCTGCAAATATTTCATCGCCAATTTGTTTTTCCACAGGTATACTCTCCCCTGTAATGGGTGCCTGATTTACTAAACTAGAACCTTTCATCACAATCCCATCCACAGGTATCTTTTCGCCTGGTCTTACTACAACTACATCCCCTGGCTTAAGCTCCGAAACTGTAACCTCTATCTCCCTCCCGTCCACCTTTATCCTTGCTGTCTTTGGTGTGAGTTTTATTAGCTCTTTTATTGCCTGTCTTGATCTTGTTAACGTGAACTCTTCCAGGTAGTGGGCAAGGTTCATAAAGAAGGCAACCAGCATGGATGATGTGTATTCACCAATAGCAGCAGCACCGATAATCCCGATGCTCATCATCATGTCAACGGTTATCTGCCTGTTCAGAATGCCTAAAAATGCCTTCTTGAATATGGGATATCCACCAAGGAGGATGGCAACGAGTATGACAGGTAGCGGGATTAACTCTATGCCTTTTTCAAGCAATCCAAAATACTCAAAAGCAATCTCACCGAGGGCAATAATACCAATAGCGGTTATGAAGACAAAGCGGAGCGTATCAGCCAAATCTCTCTTGCTTCTTTCAGTTCCTAACTCTGCACCCCGAACTTCCAACTTTGAATTTATTTCTGCCTTATGCCCTATTCCTTCAATTCGCTTAATAATATCCTCAGCCGTGATTTCTGTTTCGTTGTATGTAATGACAGCCTTCTCTGCCGCCATGAGGATTTTTAAATCCTTTATCCCTCTGGTAGCCCTTAAGACCTTTTCAACCTTTACTGCACAGTCAGCGCAACAAAGTCCATCAACTTTTAGCTCTATTGTTTCCATGGTTTATTATTGCATATATGCTCATAGAGGCATAAATATAGGCAAAATAAAAGCTATAACTTCGCAAGCTCTCCATATCCTACGACACACCTTCCCTCGACCCGTATCTTAAGCCTTTTTTCAAGACGGGTTGCATCCTCCATGATGATCTTTTCATTTGCGATGTGTTTTTTGAGGACTTTCAGGATCTCATCAATGATCGGCTTCGCCTTTGGCGCAAGGCGGTAATAGACCCACACACCTTCTTTTCTATCATCCACGAGCCCTGATTTTCTCAATACACTAAGATGACGGGAGATATTATATTGAGAAACCTTCAGGGCATCCACAAGCTCGCAGACACAGAATTCACCCTGCATGAGGGCTACTATAAGCCTTAGCCTTGTCTCATCCGATAGAACTTTAAATAAATCAACGAACTTACGCATCGGCACCCAATTTGTATGCATGTATGCACATATAGTATTTATATCTTATTGCTCTTGACCTTGTCAAGTACTTTTGAAAAAAAATGATTACACACTGGGGGATATGGAAAACTTTCTATAGACTTAAAAGTGTTCCTCATTATTAAGGGGATAACAAATATTTCATTTTTATGACTAAAAAGACAACGAATATATTTTTAATGTTTTTTAGAATCGGGCAGGACAATCTATTTTTTGGCGGTGGCTGGCGAGCCCTGCCCAGAAATGCAAGGGGAGTGACAGCAATAGGAGGTTCATTTCCTTAAATTTCTTTTCTTACATTTGTGAATTGTATTTAGTAAAATTGTTGAAAAAATGTTTGAGTTAACGTTATAAGCGGAGCCATTTTTTTATAAACGGAAGAGATAGGATACTTTGAGTGTGAGGGAATGGCCACTTTCGCGTCCAAATTCTTCTCGTCGTGAACTTTTTTTATAACAAAGCTGAACTATATTCCCCGCACCAAAGTAATAGCCCAGAAGGAAGTCAAAATTATACTGATCTTCTCTTGTTTCTCCCAGAAGTCTCGTTGTTAGAAATAGATTGCGCGTAATTTGAAAGTGAAGAGATGCCCCGTAGCTTATTCCATCAAAAACCTTGACCCGCGTCTTTTCTAAGGTTTGACGAATCCAGTCGGCATTAAAGGATATTTCAAAGTTACTCCGGGGTCTGAGGGAAAGAGAGCTTTCTAAAGAAATTTCAAAACCGGGTTCAACAACTGTAAATTCTTCATTATAGATTCCCTGTCTCTGCCAGTGCCCTTCAAAGCTTATTTCCTTAAGGAAACCGCCTCTTTCCCAATCAAAATCAAAATAGCCGCCATAAGTCTGGATGTAATCTCTTGACCAAACAAGTTTATTGTTTTCTTCGTCTCTTAAAACTTGATATCGACTTCGGCCAAAATTAATTCCTCCATGGGCATCGATTCGGTTAAAAAAATTAGTGAAGAACATAAAATCATAGGAATTGCCCACGGTTCGTCCCTGCGTATCTTGCCGGAGCTGAGCTGTTAGATCAAAACTAATTCTCTGGAGGTAACCTTGATTATATCGCCAGGCGTATCCAGCCATGAATTCAGAGCTCTGGATATCAGTCTGGGCAAGAAATCCTGTCCTGAACCGAACATTTTTCTCGATACGCTGAAAATCAAAGCTTAGTTGAAGGCCAGCATCAGGTTCTCTCTGAAACTGAAAAAGATAAAGGCCATTAAGATTTTTTTCTTGATCATGATTAAAAGAGAAAGCCGTGGCTCCTCTAATGTAATAAAAATCCCAGAAATTAAAGCTATAATCGATAGCAATATTGCGGTTATATTGGTTAGGTTCATCCATCCCTGTATAAAAGATGCCGATTTGGGAATTCTGAAGAATATCTTTTTGCACGCGTAAGACGCTAAAGGTTCTGTCTGGGCGGCCTTTCTCGTCATTTAAAGCTCCAAGAAGACCAAAGAAATAGCCAGCATTTTTGCCAGAAATTTTGGCAGCAAACTTAGGATTATCAATCCTTCGAGAATAAAAGAAGCTCGCATCCCGACGCCAGAAAAAGCCACGTTCTGTGGCTAAGCGAAAGTAGGTACCCCCCTCAGTAAAAAATGGCCTGTTTTCTCGGAAATATCTTTCATAAGGCGAAAGTTGATAAATAAAGGGATCGGATTCAACTTCACTGAAGTCCGGGCTTACGGTCATATCAAGATAAAGATTTGTAAGGAGGCCGTATTTAACATCCAGGCCGATAGCCATCTTATCGTCACTTTCACCATCCCAGCGGGTTGACCTGATGCCCCCATAGGGGAAAAACTCAAGGTTATGACCGGGCTTAATTCCTTCCAGACCAACAATTTCCCCCATCTGATGAAGAAGGGGACGATCTCTTCTAACTTCTGTCCAGTAGTCAGTCTCATTGAGGCGATGGATGTAACGTTTAAAATTAACTCCCCAGATCTGGCTTGCGGATGGAGAAAAGCGTAAAGATTTAAAGGGAACGGCAATTTCAGCCGTCCAGCCGTCGCTCTGAAGTCGAGCCTCTGATTTCCAGATAGTTTCGACCGAATTTCTCTGTACCCCTTTAGGATTGACAGTAAAAGAAATGCTCGTGCGGCGGTCATTGTAGGTGTCAAGGATAATTGTAATTGAGTCATTTTTCTCAAATTCATTGCGAGGAGTAAGCTCGGCCCAGATGTGTTCGGGCTGTGAATCCATTAGTTTAAAGGCAAAATAAATGTAGCGATCATCATAGACAGCCCAGACATAGGTTTCCTCAGAGGCCGGGGCGCCATTGACCGGATCATATTGAACAAAGCCAGAAACAGGCTGAATTTTTTGCCAGCAAGAATCATTAATATAGCCATCAATCTTAGGGGGATCGTCAACGCGGGCAATGTAGAGGGTCTTTGCGCGTTCCTGAGAAAGAGCAGAAGATACCAGCCAGAACTGAGAAAGTAAGAGAAAAAAGCATAAGACTGTCAAAATTAAGAAAGCCCTAATAACCTTATTTTTGATAGAGGTTTGGATTAGATCTTCCATCGGGCATGACAACATAGGACTTCTTTCCTCCTTTTCTCTAAATTTTTTATCAATTTTAATTAATTACATAATTTAGACGTTGACATGTATTTTTCCCTTCAAAGCAATTTTTCTATAAAGCCAAATTATAGTTGTAAAAGCCAATGTTCAAGCTTATTATCGAATATCTTCCCCAAACGAACTCCTTGACAGAAAATTAACCATAATGATATTTTTGCAGGAAATTATTAAGGAGGCAGGAGAGATTGAGCCAGGTTATAACGCGTCGAGATTTTATTAGAGGAGCGGCGCTCTCTCTTTTAGGATTGGCGACCGCTTTTCCTCAGGAATCTTTATCTCATGGATCATCCTTCCTAGGCTCCTTATCGTTAAAATCTAATCTTCAGAGTTCATCTCCTCCAAATTTTCTAGTCCACGAATTTTGTTCTAAAGGCTCAGAATTCCAGAAATCTTCAGCATCAATAAAAAAATCTCGAGTAGTTCTTATCCGGCACCCTGAGGCCATTGATGAAAATTCCCAGTTCAATGCTGAAATAATCCAGCAAATGCTAGATGAATCGGTGATGAAGCTTTTCGATAAGAAAGATCCGCTTGAAGCCTTTGCTCAAATAGTCAAACCTGCCGACATTATTGGCATAAAGAGCAATGTTTGGTCTTTTTTACCGACGCCGCCTGAAGTGGAGATGGCGATTAGAAATCGGCTGCTTTCAGTCGGAGTAAAGGAAGAAAATATCGCCATTGATGATCATAAGGTTAAAACCAATCCCGTCTTTGTCAACTCAACTGTTTTAATCAATGTTCGCCCCTTACGCACTCACTACCTGGGTGGAATCTCTGGTTGTATCAAGAATTACATTATGTTTGCTGAATCCCAACCGGCCTACCACCCGAATAATTGCGCTGAGTTGGGAGCTGTTTTTCATTTACCCCAGGTTAAAGGAAAAACGCGTCTAAATGTGCTTTGTGTCCTTACTCCTCAGTTTCATGGAACCGGACCCCATCACTTTAACCGCCGTTATGTCTGGCATTATAAAGGCTTAATTGTCGGCCAAGATCCCGTAGCTGTAGATACGATTGGATTAAAATTGATTATGGCTAAGCGACGCTTGGAGTTAGGACCAGATCATGAACTTCCCCCTGTCCCCAAGCATATTCAAATTGCTGATACCAAGTATAGCCTTGGAACATGCGATATTAACGGCATCGAGTTAATCAAGCTGGGTTGGCTGGAAGATGTATTGATTTAAAAGGCTTAAAAAATAGGAAAGAACGCTTGGGCAGCAAAACAAAAATAAATAGGAATGGTTGAATTCAAATTAACTAAAACAAATAAAAAAAGGGAACTTTGATAAAAAATGCTAATCAAAACAATAAATCAAAAATTATGCAGTAATTTTGATAAAGACTTAAAAGCTAAAGAAAAAAAAGCATAAATTTAAAAATGATAAAAAGTTTAATAAAACAATTGCTTATTATTCTTATAATTTTGGTAAATCGTATTTTGGCTTTTTATGCCTTTTCTGAAGTTAAATTGTCTTCAAATAAATCAATTATTAATCTCGCCAGTAAACCCGAGTCGGTTAATGCGCAATCTCAAGTTAATTTGCTCTCCTATGTTGGTTCTTGTTTATGGACAGAAGCGCGCGACCTGAAGGTTAGAGATAAATTAGCCTACGGGGCTTTCCAGAATGGGTTGCTAATTATGGATATTTCAAATATCAAAAACCCGCTCTGGCTTTCGCAATTATATTTAGGCGGAGGATATCGAGTTGAACTTGTCGGAAATTTAGCTTTGGTGGCCGCTGGCGATCAAGGATTGAATGTTATTGATATTTCCAATCCGAGGGCTCCCCGCCTTAAATCCAAGCTTTGGACCGAAGGCGAGGCAAGAGATTTAGCAATCAATAATTCCTATGTTTTGGTGGCCGCCCATTCTGTAGGCCTTATGATTATTGATATAAAAGACACTTCCGGTCCTAAAACTATTAGCCAATGGAAATCACAAGGAGAAGTCCTGGGCTTAAGTTTAAAAGGTAACCAGGCTTATCTTGCCAGCGGAAACGCAGGTTTGGAGGTTATAAATGTCAAAAATCCCCAAAAGCCTGAATTTGTGAGCTCTCTCGATACTGATGGAGTGGCAGAAAGCCTGGTTATATTGGGTAATTATGCTTATATAGCTGATGGTCCTGGAGGTTTGAAAATCATCGACATAGGCGATCCCTTTTCTTTAAAACAAGTAGCCGCACTGACGACTTCTGGATATGCCCGCAGTGTTTCAGTTGATGGCCAATATCTTGGCGTGGGCAATCTTTACGATGGCGGTTTCCAGATTTTTGATATATCTAATCCTTTAGCCCCTAAGCTTATTTCTACTAATCGCTATACAATGTACAACGAAAGCTGGAATGCCATCATCAAGGGAAATTTGGCCTGTGTCGTCGATTACTTTTCTGGCATTTTTTTTCTGGATATAACTTCGCCTGAGGAGCCAAAAAAGACAGGAGTTTATTTTACACCCAGTTCTCTGGTTGCGATTGACCTTCAAGGCAATTATGCTTACGCAGTTGGCGAATTATCTGGCCTTCAAGTCGTTGATATAAGCAATCCTACCCAACCTAAATCTATTGGTTCAACTGAAATTTTCCGAGGAGTTCAGGGACTAGATGTAAGCGGAAATTATGCCTATGTTACCGATCGCTGGTCAGTTAGAATTTTTGATATTAGCCAACCATCAAAACCCAAGCCTGAAAATATGATGAGAACACCAGGAGGTGTACCACGCCGAATTATGATTAAAGATAATTATGCTTATTTGACAGCTGACCATGCTGGTTTATGGATAATTGACGTGACTGAACCTACAAAGCCTTCGGTTGTTGGCAGATATAAGATGCCAGGTTATACATATGGTTTAACTATTGAGGGAAATTATGCTTTTCTGGCCAATAGTGATACTGGATTCCATATTATTGACATTCATGACCCAAAGAGTCCAGAACTGGTGACCTCATTGAAACTTGACGGTGAACCTTATAGTGTTGTTGTAAAAGAGAAGCATGCATTTGTAGCTGCAGGCGAGGGGGGATTGCAAATAATTGATATTAGCGAAGTTAAAGCACCAAAAGTTGTGGCTCTGGTGCCTGCGGATGATTTTGCTAATTATGTTGCCTGGGAAGGAGATTTTGTCTATGTCTCAGAGGCTAATGCTGGAGTGAAAAAAATAAACATAAAGAATCCATTAAAGCCCGAGATTGTGGCCTCTTTCGACACCCCGGGCGAATCGCAATATCTTGCCGTAAAAAATTCTTTTATATTTGTTGGCGATACCCATTCCCTAATAATTGTGAAATAGAGATCTGTCAAGTTTTAAATTCACAAATTTATGTTTTTATCATTTCTTTGTAAATTCCATTTCATTGCTTCTCACAATTTTAATCTCTACTGAATCAATTCTGGATTTCAAATTGACATGCATTTTACTTTTTAGATAATCTATTTAACGCAATGATAGATATTGAGAAAGAATTCGAATCATTTAAAAAAGCCCATGATCCAAAAGCATTTTTAATGATATCTTTATTTTTAAATGAATTTAGACAAAAGTATCAGAAAGAAAAAGTCCGTGAGTTTTTAAAAAAAGGAAATTCGCCAGATGTGGCTCAAAATAAGAGTCGGCAGAGTTGGGTGGCCTTTTTAGGAAGGCAGTTAGAAAATATTATACTATTATTTTTAAAAGATATTTGTGAAGAATTAGGGCTTAGAATTATAAAAGGAGATATATTGAAGGCAAAATTGTTAAATTCAGAGCTGAGCTTGGTAAGGAGGAAAATTATTGTCCATTTTGGACAATACTCGCTACTGCCAGATGCAGACTTGATTATATATAGGCCCCATGATAATGATGTTCAAATAGTTTCGATATTATCTATAAAGAATTCATTTAGGGAAAGGTATACAGAAACACCTTTCTGGAAGATTAAGCTTTTGCAGGATGAAATAACAAGGCCTATAAAAGTATTCATGATTACTCCTGATAACGATGGGGAAATATCTTTTCTGGTTGGGGGAAAACCCACAAAAGCAAGGATAGTAATGGAGTATGAATTAGATTCTATTTATTTAGCCAGGGAAAAATTTGATGGGAGCCAAAAAGTAAAATCGCTTGAGAATTTATTAGAGGATTTAAAATTACTGGCTAATAAATATTAGTTCATTTTCTGATTTGGCTTTTTTTCGGAAACGAAATTTAACTTCTTTTGATTCAGCAAAGCCTCATTTAAAAATCGGTTCTTGGCAGTTTCACAATATTTTTTATCAATTTCTACACCAATTCCCTTTCTATTTGTTAGTGCGCAAGCTATTAAAGTGGAACCGCTACCAAGAAATGGATCTAACACTAAGTCATTTATAAAGGTAAATAATTTAATACATCTATAAGGCAGCTCAATAGGAAATGGAGCAGGGTGTTGTACTCTTGTCTTACTTTCTCCCATGAATGTCCAGACGCCATTGGTCCATTCTATAAATTCATCTCGGCTAATGTCCGAGATACCAGAGCCACTCGTTTTTCTCCATCTTTTTTTATAAAGGACAGCAATCATTTCGACAGGAGCAATGACATATGGAGCTCTTGCTGATAGCCAAGATCCCCAAGCCGTTCTTCTTGAAATATTTTGTTCGTTCCAAACAATTGTAGAATGGTATTTCCACCCAATTTTTTTAGCTATTGAAATCACATCAGAATAGACGCTTTGTTGCCCACCTTTATTTTTGTCTAAGGGGATATTAAGGCAAAACCGACCATCCTCTTTTAATAAAGAATGTGCTTTAGCTAACCATTCTTCAGTAAATTTAAGGTAAACTGAATATGGAATTTTATCATCAAAGGCGTTATATTTAATATCAACATTATACGGAGGGGATGTAACTATCAAGTCAACAGAATTTTCCTCTATTTCTTTTGTAGTAAGGAAATCTTCATTTAAGATTATAATATCATCTTGCCGAAAAAATACCGTTTCCCTTTTCTCCATTTTTCTAAAAATTATATCAAATTTAGGTCAATTTTAAAAGCAAAAAATAAACGAATAATCCTCTTTATATTCTCATGAAGGATTAAACTGAAATTAGAGATAATTAGCAAAATCAGCTGAAATAAATACCATTCAATAGATTAAAAAAATTATATCAGAGTAAGGTTGGCAAATTTTTATAAACTGTGGGCTGACCCCCAAAATTCGAACCACCCTGAGTGCTAAAAACTGAGGGGGCTATAATAGACATCATCAGCCAGGTGAAGACCC
>NZ_JBYNSB010000005.1:0-5167 GCF_057785455.1 Mesobacillus sp. | reverse complement strand
TAAACCCAACGCTACAGAGGTAACGGTAGAAGGGGAAACTTGTAAAATGTCGGCACCAACAACCCAAACAACTCAAGGCAGTTTAGCCCGAAGAGTTGCCCGCAACATGCTCTCCCGCTCCGCAAGGCACTTTGTCAGCGGCACAATAATGAGGATTATAGAGGAGGGTTGAACATGGCGGTTAATACTTTGAAAAACATGGGAACATCGCCGGAAACAATAACCATAATCCGACCGCGAAAAGGCTGGTGGGATATTGATTGGCGTTCGTTTTGGGAATATAGGGAGTTGCTTTATTTCTTTGTTTGGCGCGATGTTAAAGTCCGATACAAACAGACCCTAATTGGTGCTGCCTGGGCGATAATCCAGCCTTTTATGACGATGGTTGTGTTTAGCCTATTCTTCGGCAAACTGGCAAAAATCCCGTCCAACGGTCTGCCTTACCCAATTTTTTACTACAGCGCTTTGTTGCCTTGGATTTACTTCGCAAACTCAATCCAGCAATCCACTAATGCAATTGTTGCCCATCAAAACATGATCAAGAAAGTCTATTTCCCTCGTATTATCTTACCCCTTTCAGCAATCTTGTCAAATTTGGTAGATTTTGCTATTGCTTTTTCTATTCTGCTCGGGATGATGCTGTTCTATGGGATCGTGCCTACATGGAAACTACTTTTGCTTCCATTTCTTCTTGCACTTGCAATGCTCACAGCCCTTGGCGTTGGACTTTGGCTTTCGGCTTTAAATGCCCTCTATCGCGATGTCCGATACGCTACCCCGTTTTTGATCCAACTCTGGCTGTTTGCATCACCCGTCGCATATCCAGCCAGCATGGTTCCTGAACGATGGCAATGGTTATATTGGCTGAACCCTATGACAGGCGTCATTGAAGGTTTCCGCTGGTCATTGACAGGTCAAGGACAACCGTTAAACAGCCTCTTTCTCGTTTCATTAAGCATTGTCTGCTTGATACTCATTTTAGGGTTAATGTTTTTCCACAAGTTTGAAGGCACTATCGCCGATGTTGTCTAAATGATTGAAACTCTTAATGGGGGTCGTGATAAGATGAACGATGTTGTGATTAGAGCAGAGAAGTTAGGAAAACTTTACAGAATCGGTCAAAGGGGGCATTACATCACTCTTCGCGATGTTATCACTCGTTCTATAAGCACACTATTTCGTTTCATTACTCAGAGGGTGATAGGCAAAAAGCAAAGTAAGCAAGATGACGATGAATCCTACTCTGTTCCAAATACCGAACCTCCTTCTAACTACATTTGGTCACTTAAGGATGTTTCTTTTGAAATCAAGCAAGGTGAGGTCGTTGGCATCATAGGTCGCAACGGTGCAGGTAAAAGCACATTGCTGAAAATCCTCGCCAGAATCACTGAGCCGACAGAAGGGTATGCGGAAGTTCGGGGAAGGGTTGGTAGTTTACTTGAAGTTGGGACAGGTTTTCACCCTGAACTTACAGGCCGGGAGAACATTTACCTTAGCGGCGCTGTTTTGGGCATGAAGAAGCGAGAGATTGACAGAAAGTTTGACGAAATTGTTGCTTTTGCTGAATTGGAGAAGTTCATTGACACGCCAGTGAAGTATTACTCCAGCGGCATGTATGTTCGCCTCGCCTTCGCCGTCGCCGCCCACCTTGACCCCGAGATTTTACTTGTGGATGAAGTTTTGGCAGTGGGCGATGCTGCCTTTCAGAAAAAGTGCTTGGGCAAAATGGGCGATGTAGCCCGAGAAGGACGCACTGTCCTCTTCGTCAGCCACAAAATGGCTGCAATTGAAAATCTGTGTTCAAAAGCCTTTCTACTGGATGGAGGTCGTATCATCCGCTCAGGTGATGTCCATACCGTCGTTCAAACTTACTTACAGACTGTTTCGGGGCAAGTCTCTTTTGTTTCTCTTGAGCATCAAGCGAACCGTAGAGGTACAGGTCGTATTCGCTTTACGCATTTTTACATTGAAGATACTAAAGGCATAAAGTTACAAACAGTTCAAAGTGGCCAAGATATTGTTCTTGTTTCTGGTTTTGAATGTAGGAAGGGTGATAATCCAAATAATGTTGCTTTTGATTTTGGTATTCATGCGATTACTGGAGAAAGGCTCACTGTCTTACACACTGATTTTGTAGGTCAAACCTTTCCCTCTGTGCCTCAAAAAGGGGAGGTAAGATGCCTCATACGCCGCTTCCCATTCGCCCCAGGGCGATATCTGGTTTACTCTCGGGTAGAAGTAAATGGTATTGAAGCAGATTTCCCCCGGGATGGGATAGGTTACATTGATGTAGAGGCAGGGGATTTTTTTGGAACTGGGCGCATATTTGACGGCCAATTTGCCCCTTTCCTCATCTCTGGTGATTGGTGGTTAACCCCTACAAACTCCTTTAACTCTAATAGGAGTTACGCAGTTGGTGAGGAGGTAGCAAAATAAAAAGCGCCATGGGAACCAAAACTCTCAACGCTCTTTTATACAAAGGTTGTTGGTAGGGATGAAAGTAAGGAATACAACTTCAGGCCTAAAAATGACTGCGAATAACTTCGTTGGCTTGGCAACTGAGTTCAGTTTTGTTGTCTCAACCAATCCATTTAGACAATCTCATCCACCCCTCCATTGCATTCTTAAAATTCAGACATACCTCTCCTCCCTACCCATCCTCCATCACTCCTTAAACTACCATTGCCAAAATCAAACTCAAAGCCAAAATCCCTCCCTTCCCTCTAACCTGCCGATGGGCATTATACAATGCTACATACTCTTGCAAGTTCCTCTTGTTCACTTCTCTATGCACTTCCATAAAAGGTCTAAACAAAGAGAACTCACCTTCACAAGAATTTATATGCGCTGCAAAAAGAGCGTAAATCCCAGAACTGTGAACGACAGTTTGGTGAATATAACTACCTGCCAAAACATTATAAGAAGCAAACTCATCTGTATAGACAATAGAACCCTTATGAACAAAACACTTAACAACTTTCAATATAAAGCAAGAGAGAACCTGCTTTACCATTACCATAACAGAAAATGCACCCCTACAAACCAAGCCCAATATAGGAACTTTATCAGTAAAGTATGTCCCTCTCCCTCTCTTTTTAAGACCCCTCTTTCTTGCAGACCTTCCGATTTTTGCTATCTCTTCGGAATAGTTCCTTCCCTTCAAGCCTGCAGTAATGTATACCTCATCTACTTCCCATTCCCCTCTAATCTGGCTTGCAATAGCCATATACATAGAAACTTGTCTATTGTTCCATTCTACCAATTTCACCCTCAACTTCTTCCCCAACCTGAAAGCAGTCATTACGCTTACTCCAAAAAGAAAAGCCAATGCCCTATGGCTTATATGAACAAAAACAAAAAGAAGCAATACCAAAAGCCAACACCTCAAAGGAAGCCTACTGTAAGAGAAGATTGTCCCTGTCTTGTCATTGAAAGTCAGGGTAGGACAGCTTGGATTTTGGCATTCGTATCTGTGGTAAACACCTTTGTATTTTCCCCATTTCGTTGCTTTACCATTGCAATGAGGACATCTAACTCCATCAGGCCATCTCACCTTTCTGAAAAACTTGACAGCCATAGCCTCGCTGGTCAACAATTTAAGCAATCTTATGATTTGCATACTCCATCACCTCTTTGTGAGCATAGTGGGTTTATCTCATCATACAATTCTACTACCAACAATCTTCTTAGTAAAGAGCGAAGCCTGCAGATAAGGAAGCAAGAATCCAACGCGCTATGGAGTTTTCCGTTGATGCTGCTGTGGACAAATATTTGAAGGTGCTATTGCCGTGAGGCATGGGGATTAGTGTGTAAAATTACGCAAAGGAGTGACCGATTTTGCGCCTTCTCTTTCTCATCCATGGCTACCCACCAGATGTCATCGGTGGTCATGAAGTCCGTTGCCAGCGGACGGTTGAAGGTTTGCGGCAGCGAGGACATGATGTTTTGGTGCTGACGACTTATCGGCGGGAGAACGGACCGAGCAAAGACAGTTTCGTTTGGCGACTTCTGCGCTCTAAATGGTCGGAAGATCCTAAAAAGTCGGCTTTTAAATGGGTCTTCGTCTATTGGCACAATGTCAAGGTCTATCGGAAAGTCCTAGCTGAATTTCAACCCGATGTCATCTGCCGCTGGAGCTTAAATTGGTGCACTGCTGCCTTCGTCAATTATGTCCACGAAACTGGGCCGGTTCCTGTCGTCGTGTTCGTCGGTGGTGGTATTCCTGCCGTTCCAGACGACCTATGGTTTCATTTCTGCCGAACTCCTGCAAAGGGAGTTATCCCTAACTTGGTCAAAAAGGCTCTGGTGCAGTTGGCTTCATTCTGGATTCCTACTGAACCCAAATCCATTGCTTATGACACTGTGACTTTCAACAGTCGTTTCGTTAGAGACTGGTGCATAGAGTGTGAAGGTTGGCAAGTGAAGCGACCAGTGGTCATTTACGGTGGAGTGGAAATCAGTCGCTATTTTCCTCGGTTGCCAGAAAGTTATCACAACCCACCGCGTTTTTTATTTGCGGGTAGGATAGACCCAGAAAAAGACCCACTCACTTGCTTGGAGTCGGTTGCTAAATTGGCTCAGAAAGGATTGCCTGTCAAACTTACCCTTGCAGCAGGGATAAGCCTTCACCCGGACTACGAAAAGCGAGTGTTTCAACGAGCGACTGAACTTGACGGATTTGTTCAAGTAAGAGACAAAGTGCCACCGTCTGAAATGCCAAAAGTGTTGAGCGAACATGATGTGTTTGTGTTCTCATCACAGATTGACTGGTGGCCAAATTCCCTTTTAGAAGCGATGGCGTCGGGATTGGCAATTATTGCGACCCGATGCGGTGGACCTGACGAAATCTTGGTTGACGGAGAAAACTGCCTTATTTTTCCCTTCGGCGATGCCGATGCTTTAGCCGAGCGGATGGAGCGACTTATACACGACCCATCGTTGGTCATCAAACTCGGTCAAAACGCCCGAAAACTCGTGGAAGAGAGGTTCACCTTAGAGCGATATTTGGACGAAACGGAAGCGCTGTTGAAAAGCGTGAGGCGTGAAGCGTAATGTGTATTTGTATCCTCTTTTTCGCCAACAATTTCCAAACCTTCATAGTCAGTGGGTCATAAGCGCACTGAAAACTGCAACAAGCATCGTTCATCAGTTCAAAAAGCGAAAAAGG
>NZ_JBYNSB010000004.1:0-51487 GCF_057785455.1 Mesobacillus sp. | reverse complement strand
TGTTCAATCTTGGCTGAAAGTGAGCAAATCTTTGAGCAAACTTTATTCTCAAAGAATAATTGGGAAAATGCCATTGAAGTCAGATGTATCAAGGGGTTTATCCATTAACCTATTTTCTGCAAACTTTATTCTCATTTAACAAGTGTAATTGCTCACCAGGTTTTGTTTATTTTACAGAGGATGATCAGGAGTCCGCACCATCGGACGTAAATGATATGTAAATATTGCAGTGATTGCTAAAGAGACTACCTTAAACTTCCTAAAAACATCCCCAATTCAATACCTATAAAAGCAAGCAGAATTCCGCCTCCATAGCTAAAAAAATTATAAAGGAAGAACTCCTTTTTTCTTTTATCGATATGGAGCTGAATCCCTTCCAGTTTGAAGGTTGAAAAGGTAGTGAAAGCCCCCATGAATCCTGTTCCAAGCAGCAGAAAAAGGTTTCCATCGATACCTAACCCCACCATGAATCCAAGAAGCAGGGAACCTAATAAGTTAATGAACAAGGTGGCGACCGGGACTTTTGAAACAATTCTTTTTTTAATGACTTGGGTTGACCAAAATCGGGCAATCGCGCCTAAGAAGCCTCCCGTCCCTACGAGCAAAACATGAAAGAAACTCATCCGGCCTCTTCTCCTTTCTGGATCTGGAATCCTAAGCGACTCATTAATAGCCCGCCAAAGATGCTTGCTGCAATATAAACTAAGGCGAGAACAATTCTTCCGTGGAGCAGCAGATTGACGGTTTCCACACTCAAGGTCGAAAAAGTGGTAAACGATCCTACAAAACCTGTACCAATTGCCGTTTTTACATCTGCAGGCAAAGAATAGCGCATTAGCAGCCCTGTTGTCAGCCAGGCGAGCAGAAAACTTCCCAACAGATTGACGGTCAATGTGGCAAACGGAAATACCGCACTTTCATGGAAAAGGAACACACCAATCCCGTATCGAAGGGAGGCTCCTAAAAACCCCGCTGCACCAACAAGCAAATAAACCATTTTCATCCCTCCATATTCCTTAGATTACCCCAAATAAAAAGACTCCTGCCAGTTACTGTATAACTGACAGGAGTCATTAGCCTTAAGGCGGTTAAAGGTGAACTCCATCACCTGCTGAAGTGATCTTATATTTATCACTATAAAACATTTTAATAATGAGTAAAAGACTTTTTTAAAATTTCCCTTTGTTTAATCAGAGTCCAATGTGCTTTTCATAACGCGTGAGCAATGCCATGTAATTCGGAGTTGGCTCTATGTTGGGCTTAATCTGCCGAACTGCCAGAAGTGCCTGATCGCGTCCTAAACGATAGCGCTGCATAAAATAGGCTGTAATGACAAAGCCAAGCCGCTGATAGCCATAAGTATCATGAATGAGAATCCGGTGCCCCTGGTCAACCAAACGGTTTATTTGCCTCATCAGGTCTTCCACCCAATCGATACTTGGAGCCTTCCTGATGGTTATTGGCTTCCATATCATCACGCGCTGGGAAAAATCAAAGGGCGGAAGGTCAGGTTTCGTCCGAAGGTTCACAATGGCTGAGATATGTTGATGGACGAAAAGCCAATCCTCAGGGAAAATTCGGCCTCCAGCATAAATTCTTCCTGGAATCATCTCGGTAAATCCCATAATGTTCTCTCCTCTCCATCTTCATAGGATACTTTATGCCAACACATACCTCTGTTCCTTTTTATACATAATAAGGAAGAGAGAAGTGAAACCTAAGGGTAAAAGGTACGTCCGAGATAGGAAGCTCGTTCACCAATGGAGTGGTTTTATGTATAAAAATGCTGTTTTATCGTTGTTCGTTTCCCTGATGTGGTGGAGTTACCCTGCCATTGCATCAGCTGCTATACCTGTTTATAAATGGAATGTGGGAGTGGATGTTCCAATCCGATATACTGAGTCCTTCTCGACAGGAGAAACAGGTGTAATAATCGAGGGAATACAAACACATGTAAAAAAAGATGACTTCATTCGATATGAAATCGTTAAAAAGGGCTTCTGGAAGGATGAATCCTTTGACAAAGCAGAAGTCAAAAACGAAGGGAACTTTAAAGTTGAGCTCAAAGCACCACCTGGAGATCAATATCAAATCAAGATCTATGGATTCGGAAGCATAGCCAGAGGATCCTTTCAAATTACACCCTATTGAAGTATGGGGACGCTTCTTTGAAGCACGGGGACGTTTCTTGTGCTTCCATCTTTAAAGCTCTCAAAGGTATTCCTTATATGGGCTCTTGTACAAAAAACCATAACAAAAGAAGCAGAGGGAGCCTCTGCTTCTTTCCGTGTTTCAATCTCTATCTTTTGCCCTCTGTGTATCACGAATGTTCTTCTGTACGGTTATGGCCGCGAACAAACTAAGCACAAAAGACATGGCATAGAATCCTTTTTCGCTTAAGATGATACTTCCTGCATTGTAGAGGCCAATAGCCATCAATAGAATAGATACAATGAGTGCAAACCAGCTGATTCCATAATAAATGCTTGTTACTGGTATGTCCTCTTCTTTGTCTCTAACTGCTTTTTGCAGGGAGACTGATGCGTACAGGCCGAATACTAAAACGGCGAAGTAATATCCTTTTTCATTCAGCTGCATCGACGCGTTGAACAAGCCGATAAGATACGCAGCAACACCGACTAACAGAGCGGCCCATGAAGCCCCTTTGAAAGCGGAGGTCGGTTCTCCCTCCTTCCTTTCTGTTTTGATTTTCGGGATACTCTGTTTCTCTTTATCTGCCACTAAATCATGTTCATTTGCCATTGAATGTACCCTCCATGTTAATCAAGTGAGTATAAAGCACCCTTAACATTGCCGTGCCCTACCAAATATATTATATAGAAAATCTTTACAAATAATAGCGAAATATATCATTAAATTCCAAATATTCCATTCACCCAAGGGGACGGATCTCATGCTCCCATTTTAAATAAACTTTCCGCACATCGATTGGGGCTTTTTCTTAGAAAAGGGAAGCAGAGTGTCCAACACTGTAAAAAAGTCACTTGTTTGTCCGCTTAGCCTGCTGTAAAATTTTTGTAATAGTATATTTTAAGAAGAGGGTCAGCATATGATAAGTCCGCAATTTATGTCAGGGTTGAGCACCGGGATGCTGGCAGGGATATTGGTAATCACTTTTGTCATTTTCAGGGGGAATCAAAGGGAAAAGGAGCTATTGAAGCAGCATCATAATTTTATCCACGTTGTCGAGAACACGAAGGATTTCATTTATTATTATCAGCTTCATCCCAAAAGAGGTTATAAGTACCTTAGTCCCTCTGCGGAGCATTTTTTTGGTGAGGGATCGATTAAGCGTGCTTTTGATGATCCGGATGTGCCATTCAATGAAGTCCATCCTGATGATTATGAAATACTTATTAAAAAGATTCATGGCGAGCTCGATTTTAACAAAGAAATCGTGCAGCGATGGGTTGATAAAAAGGGGGAATACAGATGGTTTGAGGAATATGCGACTCCTATATATGAAAACGGAAAGCTCGTTGCTCTCCAGGGAGTGTTAAGAAATATTGATGATAAGGTTAAGCTCCAGCAGGAATTGGAATACCAGCTGCATCATGATTCACTGACAGGAATATACAACCGTGCCTACCTAGAGTCCTGTTTTGCTAAATACAATAGGGAAACAGATTCGTCCATTGCTATCCTATTATGTGATTTGGATGATTTAAAAAGGATTAATGACAACCTGGGCCATAAATTTGGTGATGCCTTAATTAAGGCGGCAGCAGGGGTGCTGGATCAATTTTCTGCGGAAAATGTTACTGTAGGAAGAATTGGCGGCGATGAGTTTGTTTTGCTAATAAACAACACCTCTGGAGAAGAAGTAAATCAGTTGGTTGGCCTGAGTATTAGCAGAATAGACGATCATAATCAAAGGAATGGCGAGATGGCCATCAATCTGTCAATAGGCTTTGCTTTCTCGCCAACTTCAATCGGCTTGTTTTCGGAGTTGTTTTCCGAGGCTGACCGGAATATGTACCGAAATAAAAATAAACGAAAACAGCTTGCATAGTACAAGGTAAAGCAGTGTGATCATTGTAATCACACTGCTTCATTTTATTAAATGGGGCTATTCGTCAGACTCCTCGCCCTGTCTGCTTTTTTGTGTAGGGAGCGTGTCCCAGAAGCTTGTATCAGCTTTTTCAATAGAACCATCCGCGATTGCTCTTACCGTTTTATCCAAAGTAACGATTGTCTGCTTGATCAGATAGCCGTTGCTCTTTTGGCCAAGTGCATAGGATTCGATGTAGTGGTCGGACATGCCGCGCATTTCGAACAGGAGGGTAGAGATATCGTATCGCACAGCTGCGCCGTTTCGGCCGATATTCTCGCCGCTGCCGCCATTGTATTTGCCGATATGACCCCATCCGGTCTCTTCGAGTGCATTATAGACTACTGCACCAAGCTTTTTGGAACGCTCAAGTACTTCTGGCTTAACATTCTCGTTGGTTGGATACAGAATCGATCCAGAAACGAGTTCGCCTTCCGTTTCGCTAAGTGTTCCCTGGTGGTGCAGATCGATCATATAATCGATGTCATACTTGGCAAAGACATTTTCGTGAAGGGACCTTGCTTCAGGCTGCATTTCGCTGGTTAATTTAGCATGCTCACGGTTCAGGTCCACATAGTTTGCGTTATAGCGGGTAAGATGGCGGTCACCATCTGCATGGTAGTCTTCAAGTGAGAAGTCAACATCTCCCATTGCACCATCGGCATTAAGCATAGGAATGACAAGGATATTAACATTATCAAGGACTCCACTTGTCTTGGAAGTGCCAAGGTGCTTGATGAATTCCATCGCACCTTCAGTTGTCAGCTGTTCATTCCCGTGCTGCTGCGTTAAAAATAAGACAGTCGGATTTTCAGGATTTGAAATGTATTTAGCCATATAGATATCGCGGCCTTTGACAGTCTGCCCGATTACCTCAAGCTGCATCGCATCCTGTTTGGCATCCTGGGTCTTCAGATAATCTACTAAACTTTCATATGTATGCAGGATCGATGTTTGTACGGCTCCATTACCGGCACCTGGACCATTTCCAACCGCGCCAACTGGCAGTGATACTGCTGTCACAGCACCAAGTGCCATCATGCTTGATAAAGAAACTGATAGAACTTTTCTCTTAATATTCATCATCATTCCTCCATATAAAAAGATTCGAGTTCATTTTACTGAAAATTTTAAATTTAATTAATAGAGTATCCTGCCTATCTTTCAGACAAATTTCGAGTCGCGAAATAAGTACAATAGGACGAGTTTAAAAGGGAGGATAGAGGGTTGCTGGCGCTTTCGTGGGTACAAAGTAATTGGCTGAAAAGGATGGGGTGATGTTGCCAAGAGGTCGTGAAAGTAGATGGGGTATCGATATGTGGTATTGGAGAAGGAAAAGGGCGTTTAGAGAGGATAAATGAACTTTCCATTTTTGTGAAAAGCTTATAGTGTCTCTAAAATAAAATAAGCGCGCCGTCAGCTGGCACGCTTTTTAAATTTGTAAAATCAGAGTTTTTCTAGCTCTTCCTCGAAATAGAAGGTGCTTGGATACTCTTTTACAATGTAGGAAAACCTCTTCATATTTTTTACATATTGGGACTTCATGACCGTGACTGCTTCTCCGGTTCCTTTTATGCTTACTGTCTGACCGTTCTTAAATAGGCTGCTCGAGCTTTTCAATATGACACGCCCTTTCATGTTCTATTCATTATATCATATATACAGCTTGTCTTTTGAAATGCTTTCGAGAGTACTTGTTTGCTTCAACAGTATGGTCGATATTTAGCAAATCTATAATCGTGATAAATTTTCCCAAATCTTATAAAGCTTGCACAATTATATTATTTCTGTTATTCTTAGGGAGAATTATTTTTGTTCGGTATGCAAGGAAAGAACATGCACTGCTTGATTCGCCTGGATATCACTAGAGCAAGAATAGTAACAAATTGTGTGGCAAACGCACTAGGAGGCAACAAAAATGGAAAACGGTAAAGTAAAATGGTTCAACGCAGAAAAAGGTTTCGGATTCATCGAGCGTGAAGGTGGAGAAGACGTATTCGTACACTTCTCAGCTATCCAAGGCGAAGGCTTCAAGACTCTTGAAGAAGGCCAAGAAGTATCTTTCGACGTAGAACAAGGTGCTCGTGGACCACAAGCAGCTAACGTTACAAAACTATAATAACGGATTAGCCCATACAAACAAGCTCTGAGTGATCAGAGCTTGTTTTTTTATGTCCTGACTTTAACGCAGCACCGCGCCGGAGGTCAGACCCCCGGCGCGGTGCTGCGTTAAAGTGGTGGAGTATCCAGTGTATTCCTAACTAAAGACGACAAAAAACCCCACTTCAGAGAAGTGGGGTTTTTAATGCGGTAAAGCAATGGTTAATTACATTATAGCATAAGTTTTTCTATGCCTGTAAAAAACTTTTTGGAAATGGTTATTATTTTAGAATAACTAAAAAATCTGAATTTTTCATTGAAGAAAAATGTCTGGCAGTGGATAATAGAAGAAGACATATATTTACATTCTGGCCATCCCTGGGGGATCGTTAATGGTAGAGTTCCTGAAAGATTTAATCCTTCACTTTTCAATCATATTATCACTAGGCTTTACATACAACTTCCTGACAATGCACAAGCGGTATATCTATCAGCAGCAGGTTTTTAAAGCATCGATTGTTGCTGCTATGCTATTGACAATGATTTTTCCTGTGCGATTTGACGGCGGGATGCAATTTGACCTGAAGCTGATTCCGATTTTCATCGCATTTTTCTATTTAAGCAAAGCCGATAGTTTTTTGCTTGTAGGGTTTATGCTGATTCTGCATTTCTTGGTCAAAGCCGATGGTGTTTTAATTGCGGCTGTCAATTATGGAATAATTATCACTCTGTTTTTTGCAATCGAAAAAATATACCAGAAAGGAACGATCAGAAAGAAGATCGTCCTTGGACTTTTTGTCTACACCTTGATTACCTCAACGAGACTTGCTGCCATGATTAATTCAGGCAATCAGGATGAGTATCTCTATTTACTCGTTTTTTCGCTAGTCTCATTCATCGCCCTGACAATGACCATATATATCATTGAAATGACCAACTTCCAGCTTAAAATGATGCATGAGCTTCATAAGGCAGAGAAGTTTTCAGCAATCAGCCAGCTGGCTGCATCGGTGGCGCATGAAATCCGCAATCCTATGACCACAATAAGAGGCTTCATGCAGGTGCTGCAAGGGGAAAGGAATTTAAGCTCCGACCAGAACCTGTTCATTTCCATATCCCTTCAGGAGCTGGATCGCACCCAGACCATTATCGATAACTTCCTGTCGCTTGCCAAGCCGAATACCGGAAGCATGGCAAAGTTGAACCTTAGTGCGCTGCTGCGGGAAATCATCGACTTCATGCGTTCCTATTCCCATCTCGCCAACACAGAGCTGGTAGAGGGAATACAAAAGGATCTGTGGATCAAAGCGGATGCGCATGAAATCAGGCAGGTGTTCCTTAATATCATCAAAAACGGCATCGAGGCCATGCCGGGCGGCGGAAGCATTTACATCATCGCCAAGGCCGATAAAAGCTTTGTGAAAGTCCAAATCCGGGATGAAGGAGTCGGGATGAACAAGGAACAGCTTGAACGACTGGGTAATCCTTATTATTCGACCAAGGAAAAAGGAACAGGACTCGGAATGATGATCTCATATGATATTGTCCAGAGGATGAGAGGCAAGATTTCAGTAGAGAGCGAAGAAGGCAAGGGGACTACTTTCACCATCCAGCTGCCATGCGAATGAAAAAGAAAGGCGGAAATCTCTCCGCCCTTTTTTTCTGCTTGCGGTTAAAAACTAGTTCTTGCTGCTTGTTAGTCTCTTTAGATTCTGAGACTTTACTGATGCGTAAACGATATTCTAAGTTTCTTAAGGACACTCGGGAAAAGAACCCAGAAACGATTGTAGTCTGGCATTCAAATATTTTTAGTGCCCCTAAAGATAAACATAAGCTATAATAATTTTTAAAAGATTTCTATAATTGTTTTGCGGGAAAGGGGCAACAAAATCATGACTGAGTTTAATTCCTACTTTTTAATGAACGCCGAGGATGTAATTCGATATGTTAAGGCGAAAATGGATGTTTTTGCTGGTTCTGAAAAAATAACTTGCGCTGAAATTGGCGATGGCAATTTAAATTATGTTTTCCGTATTGTGGATGAGGAGTCAGGCAAATCACTGATTGTTAAACAAGCCGGGGATACTGCGAGGATTTCAGATGAATTCAAGCTGTCAACGAATCGCATCCGGATCGAATCGAATGTCCTGAAGCTTGAAGGGGAACTGGCGCCTGGCCTTGTTCCAGAGGTCTATTTGTTTGATGATGTGATGAACTGCTGTGTGATGGAGGATTTGTCTGACCATACAATCCTGCGGACAGCATTAAATGAGGGGCGCATTTTTCCAAAGCTTGCGGACGACCTGAGCACCTTCATAGTCAATACACTCCTTCTGACTTCAGATGTGGTGATGGAGCATAAGGAAAAGAAGGCGTTGGTCCAGGATTACATCAATCCTGAATTGTGTGAAATTTCCGAGGACCTCGTATACTCTGAACCTTTCACAGACCATAACAGCCGCAATGACCTGTTCCCAGCCAACAAGGAATGGATTGAGCAAAATATCTACGCTGATGACGCTTTGCGCTTCGAGGCAGCGAAGCTGAAGTTTGCATTCATGACAAATGCGCAGGCACTGATCCATGGTGACCTTCATTCAGGTTCAGTTTTTGT
Source organism: Mesobacillus sp. (assembly GCF_057785455.1). NCBI lineage: Bacteria > Bacillati > Bacillota > Bacilli > Caryophanales > Bacillaceae > Mesobacillus > Mesobacillus sp. Next base: position 42,701 of record NZ_JBYNSB010000004.1, on the reverse strand, counting down.
AAAAGAAGATTCAACAAAAGTGATCGATCCGGAATTCGCCTTCTATGGTCCGATGGGCTACGATATCGGCAACGTGGTTGCAAACCTGATGTTTGCCTGGTCAAGGGCCCAGGTCCTGAATTCCAGCCAGGACTATATAGTGTGGCTTGAAAAAACAATTACAGACACTGTGGATCTATTCGCTGAGAAGTTCCTGGCCAGCTGGAAGGAAAACGTTACGGATATTATGGCGAAGGAGCCTGGATTCGACCGCTGGTACTTGGACTCTGTGCTGAAGGATACGGCTTCTGTCACTGGTATGGAAATGATCCGCCGCATTGCCGGTTTAGCGAAGGTGAAAGATCTTACAACGATAGAGAATGAGCAGCAGCGTGTAAAAGCAGAACGTATCTGCCTGACTGCGGCAAAGCAATTCATTATCAATGCATCGGCTTTTAAAACCGGCGAGGAATTTTTAAGTGTAATAAAGGATGCAGCTTTAAGCCATAATGTGCAATAATAAGACGTTCCTAATCTAGATTTAGAAAGTGAGGCTTTAGGCCATGTTACTTCTAGAAGAACGGATGAAGGTTGTAGAGTATGGCAAAAAAATCATTACAAGCGGGCTGACCAAGGGCACTGGCGGCAATATCAGCATTTTCAATCGTGAAAAAGAGCTGGTTGCCATCAGCCCGAGCGGAATCGATTATTTCGAGACGAAGCCAGAGGACGTAGTAATTATCAATCTTAAGGGTGAGGTGGTGGAGGGAAGCAGGAAGCCGTCGAGCGAACTGGACATGCACCTGATTTTCTACCAGCGCCGTGATGATCTTAATGCATTGGTGCACACTCACTCTCCTTACGCGAAGACGATCGCGACACTGGGGTGGGACATCCCGCCGATAACCTATTTGGTGGCGTTTGCCGGTCCGAATGTCCGCTGTGCTCCTTATGCAACATTCGGGACGAAGGAGCTTGCTGAAAAGGCATTTGAAGGGATGATCGACAGACGTGCGGTACTATTGGCAAATCACGGCCTGATTGCCGGAGCGCATAATATCGACACCGCCTTTACCGTGGCGGAGGAAATCGAGTTCAGCGCCCAGATTTATTACCAGGCAAAAGCAATTGGCGAGCCAACCATGCTATCAGAAGAAGAAATGCTTGTGCTCGCAAAGAAGTTTGAAAGCTATGGACAGAGATAATAGCAGGGACCCTCTTTCAGGAGGGTTCTTTTCTTTTAAGGAGGGTGGTTTACAAGTGGAGTTCCTGGAAAATTCCTGGCCGCATAGTTTTATCGATTTGCCTGGTGGAGATGGCATGTTGTTGTCTAGAATGTTTGCAATAAATAAATAGTTGAAACATTTCCGGCGGAGAAACGTATTAGATAATAAGAATATTATGAAAATAAAGTGTGTAGCTTATCAAAGGAGGTGTTTTATGATTTGGTTATATTTACTGAATACCAGTCGTTATTGTTAGTGGTGTTGCGCTTTATTTTGAAAAGAAGTCTGGAATGAGTCTGCCGGATGATAATATGCAATCTGAGAAAATGGGAGAAGTTATCAATCAAAGTCAAAATGCTCATGATTCGCACATACCGCCAATGTAAAATAATCTAATAAACAAATGTACTATTCCAAAGTGAACCGACAGGTATCTGACGGTTCATTTTAGTGTAAATATTGAAGTTGTCAGTTGTCTGTTAAACCAGCAATTCTCAAAAATGCTCACAAAACTCTTCAGACTGTTATTGCAATAGGTTGTCTGCCTGAGAGTTTGTAAATTTTTCCACTTGCTGAATGTGTTTCATGCTGGAACTTGAATTCCTTATTCCTCCATTATCACGCTCTTATTCTTACTGTGATCGATAAAGTTCCTCTGTTATCGGCTAATGCCGATTTAAAATTCAACATTTCCTGAATACACTCTATTATTTTCCAAAAGACAAATACAAAACCAGCATAATATGCTATGATATTTTCAAAGTTATGGATGTATTGGTTATATTTTCTTAGGGGGATAGAATGGCTATGAGAGCAAGAACGAGGAAGAGCGAGCCGATTTCATTTGAAAAACTGAAGGACTTTTTCACTACCGTGCTATTGCATCTTAGTTTTTATGCCTTCATAGTATTTCTGGTCATTTTTTTCATTGATAATTTCAGTTAAATACATAAAGAAACACAGCTGTCCTAAAAGGCAGCTGTGTTTTGTTTATTACGGATTCAATGGATTGTTATCATTATTCAAATCCAGAGGGTTGTTTGGCCCTGTCTGGTTAAGGTTGCTAAGGTTTGGCGGTGTGGAAGGATTTAAATGGTTGTTGTTTTTCAGTTTCTGCTGCTCGACCGCTGATTTATTGATGCTCGTTTTTTCAATTTTATCATCGAACTTGGCCAGGTATTTTGCCGCGAAGTTCTTGCCGCCAAGACCGAAAGCCAAGCCAAATGCCAGTGCCAATCCGCCAAGAGTCAGGATGAACGCTGCATTTACGATGGCCGGTGCTACTCCTAGCTGATCCAATGCCATGAATACAGCAATGACAATGATCGCATACTTGGCGATTGTAGCAAGCACGTTAGAAGATTCGCCCTGCAGGATGCTGCCAAGGACTTTCTTCGCGAGGCTGCCTAGCCATAGGCCGACACCAAGGATTACGAGTGCTGCAACTACATTCGGGATATAAGCGATGACCGCTCTTGCAAGATCGACGAAGAAGTCCAGCTTAACCACATTGAGTGCTTCCGCGACAAACAGCAGTACGACGAAAACCTGGACGATATAGCCGACGATTTCAGAAAAGCTTAATGAGTTCGGGCGCTTTGCAGCTGCACCTACACCCATGCCTTTAAAATAAGAATCAAATCCGATACGTCTTAATAGATCCGTAGTGAATTTCTTCAGCCATTTGCCAATCCATAGCCCGATCAATACTAGCACAATTGCGACTGCGATATTCGGAATCATCGTCAGGATGTCATTCAGCATAGCAATTGCTGGTGTGGAGATACCTTCGATATCAAGGCGCTCTAGCGCTGCGATTACAGTCGGGATCAGGATGAAGACAAAGGCAATCGTTCCAATCACGCGTGAAAGGCTTGTGCCTTCAAATAAACGGGAAAGGCCGAAGCGTTTGACCAGATTTTCAGTGCCAATGCTTTGCAGGAAGTTCGTCAGGATATCGCGGACGATTTTCGCAACAAAATAACCAACTAATAGAATCAGGGCTGCTGCGAATAATTTAGGGATGAAAGACAGGATGCCCTGAATCATGTTTTCGAATGGCTCAGAAACGCCGCCAAGATTAAGTGCTGAAAGAACAGCTGGCAATGCCATCAATAATACAAGATAGAACACGACATTTGCGACCTTGTCAACCACATTCGTGGTTTGCTGATTATCATCCGTCAGCTTGTACTTGCTTAATTTTTCATGGACACCTAAAGTTTTGCCGCCCTTTTGAATCAGGAATTTCAGGCCTGAAGCAATCAGCCAGGCAAATAATAGAATAAGTCCTGCTTTTAAAATATTTGGAATCGCTGAAGTGATCGTAGAAATCATGCCAACAAGCGGTTCAGTCAGGATATATAAATCCAGGATGTTTAGGAACATGATGAAGACAAAAACAAGAATTAAAATATAGACGATTTTACTGAGGATTTTCTCTGCTGAATACTTCCGATTATTCGTGTTTGAGAAAAGCTTGTTATCCAGAGTCGTTTTCTGCAAAGCCTTGTAAACTGCTTTTTCAATCAGTTTGGCCACAAGCCAGCCTACAAGCAGGACTGCGAGCGCAATCAGCACATTCGGCAATTTGCCAAGAATGCCGTCCCAGCCGTTATAAAAATTATTATACAAATCTATCACTCCTTATTTTAGTAAATGACCTTAGTTAGCAAGCAAGCTTACTTTAATCTACCCAAATAGAAGTTGAATAAACAAAGCGTGGCACAATCTTGGGATTGGCCTCTGTTGATTGTAGTGGAACGAGTAGAGTCAAATAAAAAAACCGGACTCCATTTTCGGAATCCGGTTTTTGGTGGTTATGCCTTTTTTGATTTGCGGACAAACAGATAGATTAGATAGCCTACGATGACCAGGCCGCCTACACCTGCAGTCAGCAGCGCGAAATTTTCCTCGATGAACGGCATCGCTTTGTCGCCAAGTGCAATGATAATGGCAGCTTCCAGGAAAAATCGTGCTCCCCTTCCGATGATCGACCAAATGACCAGGGTAGGAATCCTTACCTTGGAAATCCCTGAAAATATCGTGAAAACTTTATATGGGATAGGAGTGAAGCCGGCGATTAAGATGGCCATTGCGCCATATCTCTCAAAAAGCTGTTCTACTTTTGCAATCTTATCTTCTTTTATGAAATATCTCAGAATCGGCCTGCCAACTTTTTTGCCAATGTACCACCCAAGCATGGCGCCGAGTACAGAGCCGGCTGTAGTGATAAACGCATACCATAGTGCTCGATCCGGATTTGCGATCCCCATCGGGATCATTAGCACATCAGGTGGAATCGGGAAAAACGAGGATTCGAAAAAGGACAGGATGAACAATCCCCAGGAACCAAATTCCAGCAGCCATTCTTCGAATGTATGGATCATTTCAGACATTAAGCAGTTTCTCCTTTAAGTTAATATAGTTAGAAGTATATCATTTTTGAATCATGAAGAGCCAATTATTGAAGGGAAGTGGTATTCTAAGTGAAGGACTTTTATTATAAGGATGTTGTATATGATTTATATCATGTTCCTGCTTCTTGGAGGAGTAATCAGTGTTTTATCCGGATTCTTTGGTGTCGGCGGCGGTTTCATCCTGACACCGATCCTGCTGCTGATTGGCTTCTCGCCGCTTGAGGCGATCACGACCAGCCTGTTTTTTACGGTCGGGACTTCGCTCTCAGGCATCACCGCCCATATCAGGCTCAAAAATATCCTCTGGAAAGAGGGCCTCATCATGGGGTTGAGCGGGATTGCCGCAACCCAGCTGGCGAGGCCGCTCGTTTATTTTCTCGAATCCAGGGGCTGGGATGAAATCGTCATTCCATCGCTCTATATCCTGCTGCTTGCCTATTTTGCCTTCAGCATGATCCGCCAGGGGAAAAAGAAGGACGAAGGCAGCGAAGCGCCGCATGTCTTTTCAGTGCCAAAGCTCATGGCTGTCGGTTTTGCTGGCGGTTTTGTTTCGTCTTCACTTGGGGTGGGCGGCGGCTTCGTCATTGTCCCGCTGATTATTACGATCCTTGGCTTTAATCCAAGGAAGGCTGTCGGAACCAGTTTGTTTTCTGTTTTGCTGATTGTCAGCGTCGGTTTCGTCTCTTATGCGATCAACACGGATATCGATTATTTCATTGGCTTGATGCTGATTGCAGGCGGGCTGATCGGTTCCCAATTTGGCGCGCAGCTGACCAGCTTCTTTGAGAATAGGGAAATGAATGGACTGCTCGGGATGCTCTATATCGCAACGCTTGCAGGCGCGGTCCTGAAGCTGTTCCATCTCAATAAGACCGGGCTCTCGATTATGGCTGTCTTCATCGTCTATTTCTTTTTCCGTTCTATTGTAAAAATCAAAAATGCGAAGCGAGAAGCGAAAGAAGGCTGAGGATAACCTCAGCCTTCTTTCAGTTTAAGCCTCTGATGTGACCGGATGCCTGGCCCATTGCGGAAATACATTCTTCCCCGTTGTTTTAACAAAAAGCGCGCCGTCTCTGCTGTAAGGCTGGCGGGTGAACTCCAGTTCAGCTTCGTCCGGCGTGAAGTGGAAGATGATTTCGTTTGTTTGAGAATCGGAGAGTTCATCAAGAATCCTTCTTATTTCGACCTTATGGGGGCTGAGTACATCATACAGGTGTATCGTATCCTCTTCTTTTGATGCAATGATGACTGCATTCTGGTCTTCCGAGTAATGGAGATGCTCATTGAAAACATTTAGCATATGGTACATCGTTATGCCGCCTGAATTCGCAGTGCTGAATTTCTGGGAAACCGGTACTCGGCCCGCTACTATTCCTTCAATCAGCTTAAGATCCTCTTTTGAGCTGATATCCAGTTTTCGCAGGCTTTCGGCAGCAGGCTGTGAAGGATGCTTTACTGAATATTGGGTTTCCGCCGCAAGCTCAAAACCAAAGCGCGGATAAAACTCGAGGACATTTTCATTGGCGAACAGATACATAAAGTCATACTGGCCTTTAAACTCTTCCAGCACATGATTCATCAGCCTCGCCGAAAGGCCCTGGTTCCGGTAATCCGGATGTGTCATCACTGTCCCGATTTGCAAAGCCCGATAGCTTTTGCCTTCGATGATGAAATCCAGCCTGTTGACTGAGACATTAGCGATGATTTCGGTTCCAGTTGCGAATGAATAAGGCATATAGCGGTCTCCCCAACAGCCATTTTCATGCCAGGTCCTGAAATCCAGGCCAAAGGTAGCAGCGGCCAGCCTGAAAAAGCTGTTCCTTAAAGAATCGTTCTTGCGATAGTTGCTGACAAGTTCCATGGAAATCTCCTTTATTGAATACTAGGATGAAGAAAACATATAGGTTTTATGGTGGAAGCGGATGCTATAGATCAGTCCCATCGCAAGCATATTGCCCATAAGCGAGCTGCCCCCGTAGCTGATGAACGGGAGCGGGATCCCTGTAATCGGCAGCAGCTGGATGGTCATCCCGATGTTCTGGAATACATGGAAGGTGATCATGCTGATGACCCCAGCACAGATATACGTGTTGAATGGGTCATTCGTATCCAAAGCCATTTTGATCAGATGGTAGATCAGCACAAAATAAAGTCCGATGACAAAGCTGCCTCCCACAAAACCGTACTCCTCGCCGATCACACTAAAGATAAAATCGGTATGGCTTTCCGGGATATAAACTTCCCTTTCGCTGAAGCCTTTTCCGGTCAGCATCCCTGAGCCAATGGCCTTCAGCGATTTGACGAGATGGTAGCCATATTCACTCTGGTAGCTCTCAGGATCGATCCAGGCATAAATCCGTCCGAACTGATAGGTCTTCACTTTTAAATATTGTTTGAGAATCTCAGGTTTCCAGATTACTAGATACAGGATTCCGGCACCGAGTGATGCCCCTCCGCCATACAGGGGTAGGATGATTTTCCAGGTGATGCCCGAGGCAAGAATCAGCCCGGTAAAAATCGCAAGGATGACAAGCGCAGTCCCAAGGTCGGGCTGGAGCATGATCAATCCAAGCGGCAGTGCGGTAATCACTCCCAATTTAATGAATAAAATCATATCCGTCTGCAGTGTCTTTCGTTCATATTTTTCATGATGATAAAAGATCGCATTGCTGAGGGCAATGATCAGAAAGACTTTCATGAATTCAGATGGCTGGATTGAGCCGATCGGTCCGATGACAAACCAGCTTTTCGCATTATTAATGTGTGGGGCGATGCTCGAAGGGGCGAGGTAGAGCCCGATTAGAAGCAAGATGCCGAATCCGTACAAATACCAGGATAGCTTTCGGATCTGGTCGCTGTCGAATCTCACCACAACAGCAATGATTCCGGCACCGACGACATACCAGAATGCTTGCTTGAACATGAAATTTTCGCTGTACTGCCCAGTTGTTTGTGCACTGTAAATCGCAGCGCTGCTGGTCAGGAAAAATAAAAACAGTATCAGCGTCAAGGTCCAATCAAACCGGTCATTTTTCTTTCCATCCATTCCATAACACCCTGTCCAAATGCCTTTTATTTTATTGTATTTTACAATTTTATGATAGAGAAGAAATTTTATCCTTAAACTTTCCAGAAATAATAGACGATTCTCGCAAGGTGTAAGTTGCCCGTCAGGACAAAATAATGAAGCTGACTGGACATTTTTCGGCAGAATCAGCTATTGCTGAACACTCAGGCATCTCCGGATGATTACCAATATATGTTAGTGTTTGATCCCAAAAATTTAGAGTGCCGATATAAGATATTTTCTTTGTTTTTTGATAGAATGGAAAGAGCGTTATCTGTTCGGAAGAGACTCCGGAAGTCGAAGGGGAATCCGTCCGCGACGGCTTTCGGGTTTGTGATTTACATATGGCTGTTTTCGGTTCACTGCAAAGAATTTGTCCGGGAGGTTTTGTCCCTTGAAGAAGCATCATCCATATAACCGGGATTTGATTTATGTCCATCTGAACGACCGGGACCAGTATGTTCTTTCATATGGAATTGAGTTTTTTGAATTTGCGCGCTCCTTATCTGATTCACTCAATCATTTGCTGCTGCTAAGGCATCGCTATGAAGATGGGGAATTCAACAGGCACACTCTGTTCGAATATGTTCCAGCTGACAGCGTAGATAAGCTGATGGTCGAGAATGTCCATTCATTCGGCGATTTTTGCTGGATTGATTTTGAAGAAATCGAAGGGTTGAATGTCCTCAGCGGCCAGGAAATTGCTGAGCTCCTTTATTTGGGCCACATCAAGCACCATCTTAAGCTCCCATTCTATAATCAGCTGGGAAACCGGTTCGCCTACCTCGCCCATGAGGATGGCTGGTTCAATAAGACATATTATCGCAACTTTAATGACTTTTTCCGGATGCTTGGAAGTGTCCTGGCCGGGAAGCTTGGCGAGCTGAAGCCAGAAAAGACATTGCTGGGAATCAGGAAAAAGAAGCTTTATCCTTCTGTGAGCAAGGAGATTCTCAAATCGCTGACTCCAGCCATTAAGGAAGGGGCAGTCTTTTCCTTGAAAAACATCCAGCAGAATCGAAATCGAATCGAAATCCCGATTTGGGTCATTGGTGATTTTGCCAGTATGGATGATATGTATGATGAATTTAAAGAGGCAAGCCGGATCAATCCTGACGGCAGATTGATCTTTGATAAGAAGCTGAAGGAATGGAGCCTTCACGCTCAATAGCTCAATTTGTCTATTAAAAGCCGCATATTTTAGAAGCTTTTTTCCGCGGATCATGTATAATTGATAATAGCGGAAAATTACATACTAAATGAAAAGGTGTCTTTCTTCACAAGACTTAATAGGGAAGTTGGTGAAAATCCAACGCGGTCCCGCCACTGTAAATGGTAGCAAGCTGCACAGAGCCACTGTACTTTGTATGGGAAGGCGCAGCAAGCGATGACCATGAGCCAGGAGACCTGCCTGTTCATTGCACCACACAAACCTACGAGGATAGGGAGGTGCCGGCAGGCTTTATGACTTTTTATTGTGTAAAAAGAAATTTGCTTACTCGGACATCTCCCCATCAGGTGGAGATGTTTTTTATTTACTCTTTTCGATTCGGATTGCACCTTTTGCACATCTTAAATGAAAAGAGACGAAAATTGGAGGAGAAGTAAATGAAAAAATGGTATGCAATATTATTAGCAATGCTGATGGCAGTTATGGTGTTGGGCGGCTGCGGACAGTCCGATCAGCCTGAAAAACAGCAGGCTGATCCAGCACAAGAGGAGCAGAAGTCGGATTTCCCTGTGACTGTGAAGGATGCTTTAGATGAAGATGTTGTTATCGAAGAAAAGCCGGAGAAAATTATCTCTTTAATTCCGAGCAATACTGAGGTTGTCTATGCTCTTGGCGATGGTGAAGCGATTGTTGGAGTCACAGATTTTGATAATTACCCTGAGGAAGCGATGTCGAAGGAAAAAATCGGCGGCATTGAGTTCAATATAGAAAAAATGATTTCGCTCAAGCCGGATTTGGTTTTAGCGCATGAGTCAACAGCTGATAGCGTGAAAGATGGCCTGCAGCAGATTAAGGATGCAGGAATCCAGGTTGTCGTCGTGAATGACGCCCAGTCCTTAGATTCAGTATATGAGTCAATTGAAATGATCGGGAAAGCGATTGGCGAGCAGGAAAAAGCGACAGAGCTAGTCGATGAGATGAAGGAAAGATTCGCGAAACTGGAGAAACAGGCAGAAAGCATCAAAGAAGACCAGAAAAAGAGCGTATTTGTCGAGGTTTCCCCAGCACCGGAAATCTATGCTGCCGGAAAGAATACCTTTATAAATGAAATGCTGGAGCTGATCGGTGCTGAAAATGCGATTGGTGATATGGAAGGCTGGCCAAAGATCGACCAGGAAGCCATTGTCGAGCGCAATCCGGATGTTGTCGTCACAACCTACGGATATTATTCAGAAAAGCCTGTTGAGCAGGTGCTTGGCAGACAGGGCTGGAATAATGTGAAAGCCGTCAAGGACAAGCAGGTATTCGATGTCCATTCAGACCTCGTGACCCGTTCTGGCCCAAGGCTGGCTGAAGGAGCAGAGGAGCTTGCAAAAGCCATTTACCCGGACATTTTTAAATAATAAAGGTACAGCATACGCTGTAGCGATTGTATTTTTGATTGCATCGATGCTGCTTGGCATTTCGATTGGATCAGTTTCCATTCCTGTACCCGCTATCATTCAAATCATTGGTGCTGAGATTTTCCGCTTTCAGGGACAGGGAATCGACCCTATGCATACAAGCATTGTAATGGAAATCAGGCTGCCGCGCGTTTTGCTTGCGGGCCTTGTCGGAGCGTCTCTTGCTATCGCAGGAGCCGCTTTCCAGGGGCTGTTAAGGAATCCGCTGGCCGATCCCTATACACTCGGGATTTCATCCGGGGCTTCAATCGGTGCAGTCCTGACCCTGTTTTTCGGGATAAGCCTGCCTTTTATTCAGGGATTCACCTTGCCGGTGCTGAGCATTTTGTTCGCATTCGCGACGGTACTGTTTGTGTTATTTTTTGCGCGCAGAGTGGACCGTCTGCTGAGAGTAGAGACAATTATACTTACCGGGATCATCCTTAGTTCCTTTCTTGGAGCGTTCATTTCGCTGATGATCGCCCTTTCCGGCGAGGAGTTGAGGCAGATTATCGGCTGGCTGCTCGGAAGTGTGTCGATGCGTGGCTGGGCCTACATAAAAATCATCCTCCCTTTCTTTATCATCGGGATGGTCATTTTGCTGGCCAACACAAGAGAATTGAACGCCATGTCCTTTGGCGAGGAACGGGCGCAGCATCTCGGAGTAAATGTTGAAAAAAGGAAGCTGTGGATCCTGCTTTCCGGCTCGCTGTTGACAGGGTCGGCGGTAGCTGTATCCGGTACGATCGGGTTTGTCGGATTGGTGATTCCCCATATGACAAGAACATTGTGGGGACCAGACCACCGGCATTTGCTGCCGCTTTCGATCCTCATCGGCGCCGGCTTCCTTATTCTCGCCGATCTTGTCTCAAGGACCATTATCGCCCCATCTGAGCTGCCAATTGGAGTCATAACCGCATTAATCGGCGCACCGGTATTTGCGCTGATTTTAGTGAGAAATCGCAAGGAAAGAAGTGCTGGCTGATGATAAAAGTGAACAAGCTGACTGGCGGATATGCAGGCGGGGAAGTCCTGAAGGATCTCTCATTTGCAGTGGAAAAAGGTGAGCTGTTTGGCATCCTGGGGCCGAACGGAAGCGGCAAGACCACCTTGTTAAAAATGATCTCAGGTGCGTTGAAAGCGAGCACCGGCAGCATCCAGCTTGATGGCAGGCCTCTGGCTGGCTATTCTTCGAAGGAGCTTGCCAGACTGATGGCGGTCCTGCCACAGCATGGCGATCAGGCTTTTCCATATACGGTAAAAGAAACTGTCTCACTCGGCAGATACGCTCACCAAAAAGGCTGGCTGAACAGCTGGAGCAGTGAGAATGAGGAAATTGTCCAGCGGGTGATGGAGCAGACAGGAATCACCCGCCTCCAGGAAAAATCGATCGTTGAGCTTTCCGGCGGTGAGAAACAGCGTGTCTTTCTAGCCCAGGCGCTGGCGCAGCAGCCGAAAATTTTGCTGCTGGATGAGCCGACTAATCACCTTGATCTTTCTTTTCAAAAGGAATTGCTCGATCTGCTAAAAAAATGGGCATTTGAGGAAGAACTGACCGTGGTGTCCATTTTTCATGATTTGAACCTTGCATCACTGTATTGCGATCGCCTGCTGTTGATGGAGAATGGGCATATCTTAATTGTCGATTCGCCTCCAGAGGTGTTGAAGGAAGAGCGGGTCAAAAAGGTCTATAAAACAGAGATTAAAAACCATCCGCATCCGGAAATCGCCAAGCCCCAGCTTTTGCTAGTGCCGGACAATAGCGGTGAAGAAAATCTTTTTGTTGAAATTGATTCAAGATACCTCGATATTGGAGAAGAACGGATCGTTTTGCAATCCCCAATTCCGCTCCGTACCATGTCATCTGGCATCACGGGGGCGGGGATTGGCTGGAATAGCTCTTTTGTGCACCGGATTGTGCCGCCTGAATATGACTGCAGCGACCACAAGGCTGAGATGATTGAGTATCTTAAGGCAAACGGCTATCTTCCGAGTGAAACGGTTGGGATGATGACCGCCGTTCCTGCAGAAAATACCTCTTTTAAGCTTTTTGAAGGGGGCGGGCATTCCATTTTTGTGATGGTATCGGCCGGGAGTACCCAGCGCGGTCTTCCCAGAAATATCAACACCTGGCTGTTTATCAATGGCAGGATTTCGGAGGAAGCATTCATCCAAAGTGCAATGACGGCAGCGGAAGCGAAAATCAATGTCCTGCAGGAATTGGATGCAGCGGATTCCGCGGGCCGTACGTCAGGCATATCAACAGACAGTATATGCATCGCCGCAACACAGCTAGGCGAGTTCATTGCCTATGCCGGAACGGCTACGCCGCTTGGGAAGTTGATCAGCGAAGGCATTTACTCTTGTACGAAAGAGGCTATATTTAAATACCGCCGCTCCCAACTTGAAATTGAAAAATAAAAAAATTTGCGAAAAGTGTCTCCATAATTGGGACACTTTTTTGGTCGCATTGTGAAAAGCGCCAATAAAGGATTTTATAAAACTAAAACAACTTCGTTTTGTTTGAAGGAATCCACGCTTCAATCACGAATGTATGTGCATGAGGTGATAAAAATGGATTTAAAACTGGGATATGTCATTTTATATGTAGACAATTTGGAAAAAACAAAGCATTTTTACGGAAAACTGTTAGGTTTGAAGCTGCGAAATGAATTCGGCACTTATATTGAGTATGAAACAGGCAACACGGTGCTTTCTTTTAACACGAGAGAGAGCGGGCGCGAGATCACCACGCTTCCGATTCCTGATGGAGCAAGAAAGGAACAGACATTTGAGCTTGGTTTCGTGACGGAGGATGTGAAAGGAGCCGTAGAAAAATTGCGGGATGCCGGCGCCCCTATCTTACTGGAGCCGACTGAAAAGCCATGGGGCCAGGTAGTTGCTTATGCTGCTGACCCGGATGGGCATTATATAGAGATTTGTACGCCGATTGGCTAAAGAAGAGTCCTGCAAATTGATTGCAGGACTCTTTTCTATTCATGGACAGCCTTCATAGGCTTTTTCGCCAGCAGGGAGGCGGTGATTCCCAGCAGCGGAAGGATAATAGTCAAAAGAAGGATTTGTTCATAGCCTCCAAACAGGTCAAACGCAAGCCCAAATGGAAGAGGGCCAAGCGCTGAACCAAGGACGGTCACTGTCATGGCAGAGCCTTTGATGCTGCCAAGGGCCTTCCTTCCGAAAAAGCTTGGCCAGACATAATTGAGGGCGATCCGTTCAAAGCCTCCGCTGATTCCCCACAAGACGCCAAAGACAATCGCAGTGACTGTCTGATGCGCAGCCAGAAGCACAAGGATAAACACAATCTCCCCGGCAAAAATTGCAGCGAGCACATATTGGACTTTCACACGGTCAAGGATTGGGCCGGCGATTAAGGTAACTGGAAAACCAATCAAAGCCATTAAACTTAAAACGAGTGCGGCTATCCCAGGAGAGATTCCATTCGTCTTGAAAATGGAGATAAGGTGAAAGGTCAATCCTGTGTTTACCAGCGCCGGTATGCCGACGCACAGCAGCAGAAGCCAATAGGCACGGGTCTTTACTGCCTCCTGGACTGTCCAGTTCACTTCTTTGTCTGCCGGGCTGATTTGCTGCTCCACAGCACCATTTTTCAGGTCCACTTTCATGCCGTCCGGCTGCTCACCGATATTCTCCGGTTTGTTCCTGATCAGCAGATAGGCGAGTGGTACGTATATAGCCAGCAGCAGGACCCCCCAGACCTTCCAGGAAAAGCTCCAGCCCCATTGAGAAACGAGCCACGCATTAATCGGCGGAAGGGCTGCAGAGCTTGCAAAGCCGCCAATGGCCATAAAACTCATTGCCTTGCCTCTCTTAGTAATGAACCATTGCGGCACAAGAGTATTGGGAATCAGGCTCATCGACCCCTGGCCGAGGATCCTGATCAGGAAAAAGCCAATGAAGAGCATGGCTGTATTTACAACCAGGCTATTCCAAAAACAGGCCAATGCCAATCCTGTTCCGACAATGACCGACATCTTCCTCTGCCCTAATTTATCGACAAATCTACCTATGAAAAACATACAGATTCCCGCAGCAAGCGTTGCCAGCGAGTAAACTGCAGAAACATGAGAGCGGCTCCATCCAAAATCCTTTATGTAAGAGTCAATAAACACGGATACTGAGTACGTTTGTCCGGGCCCTGAAAAGAAAACGCCAAGACCTGCAATGAAGACTACGACCCAGCCATAATAAAAATTTGTTTTAAATGGTGCGGATGAACTTGATGTATTCATGATCTCTACCTCCCAAAACATCATATCAAATGACCACCCAAAAAAGCTTGTGGGAAACCGGAAGGATGTGGAATTTTACATTTTAAGGTTTTTACTATATGGACATGAAAAACGAAGATAGACGTCGAAAAAAGAAGAAAACAGTTTATTATAGCGCTTACAATTGGGGTTGCCGTTTCTCCTGAATATGTTATGATAAATCCTGTTTTTATCGGACCCGGCTTGCTTGAGAGTAGGAAGCCACAAAAAATATTAAGGGGTGTTTATTTGAATATTAATACAATAAAAGAACAATGGTTTGGCAATATCAAAGGAGATATCCTTGCAGGAATCGTCGTTGCACTGGCGTTGATTCCTGAAGCGATCGCGTTTTCGATTATTGCTGGTGTTGACCCAATGGTAGGACTTTACGCGTCATTCGCGATTGCTGTGACAATCGCGTTTGTAGGCGGCCGTCCTGGCATGATTTCTGCTGCAACTGGGGCGATGGCCCTGTTGATGGTAACGCTTGTTGCCGACCATGGTTTGCAATATTTAATGGCTGCTACGATTTTAACTGGAATTCTGCAAATTCTGTTTGGTGTGCTTAAATTGGCGAGGTTTATGAAATTCATCCCTCGCTCAGTAATGATTGGTTTCGTCAATGCGTTGGCAATCCTGATTTTTATGGCGCAGCTAGAGCAATTTGCAGGAGCGACTTGGGTTATGTATGCGATGGTGGCAGGAGCACTGGCTATTATCTATCTGTTCCCGCGCATTACTAAGGCGGTGCCTTCACCGCTTGTCGCCATCATTGTCATTACAGTGATTGCAATTTTTACGAAGAGTGATGTTAAGACTGTTGGCGATATGGGGTCACTTACTTCGGCACTGCCAGCATTCTTAATTCCAGATATTCCTTTCAATCTTGAAACGTTAAAAATTATCTTCCCATACTCATTAGCGCTTGCAATTGTCGGCCTGCTTGAATCCTTGCTGACAGCTTCAATCGTTGATGATATGACAGATACTCCGAGTGATAAAAACAAAGAAAGCCGCGGCCAGGGAATTGCCAATATTGTAGCCGGATTATTCGGCGGCATGGCAGGCTGTGCAATGATCGGACAGTCCGTTATCAATGTGAAATCGGGCGGCCGAGGAAGATTGTCTGCTCTTGTAGCTGGTGTCTTCCTGATGTTCCTGATTCTTGTTTTAGGCAATGTTGTCGTCCAGATTCCGATGGCAGCTCTTGTTGGCGTCATGTTCATGGTATCAATTGGAACATTCGACTGGTCCTCAATCAAAGGACTGGCAAAAACACCTGTTACAGACTCAATTGTAATGGTCGTAACAACGGTTACTACTGTATTTACACATGACCTTTCTAAGGGTGTATTTGCAGGTATCATCCTGAGTGCGATTTTCTTTGTAGCCAAAATTTCAAAAGTAAAGATTACATCTACTTTCGATGTTGCTGCTGATCGACGCACTTACTTTGTGACGGGACAAGTATTCTTCGCCTCTGTTACGGATTTGATTGAAGCATTTGACCTGAAGGAAACAGCAAAGGAAGTCGTGATTGACCTCACTCATGCACATGTTTGGGATGATTCAGCTGTTGCGGCTATCGATAAAATCGTCATTAAGCTGAGAGAGAGCGGAACGGTTGTTCGTTTGCATGGCTTGAACGAGCCAAGCTCACATCTGATCGATAAGCTGGCTGTCCACAAGCAGGAAGGCGCAAAGCTATCAGGCCATTAATTTATAAAATTTGGAAAAGCACGTTGACTATTCAGCGTGCTTTCTTTTATATATAAATTAATAGATTAAGAGGCAGGGGGAGAAAGAAATGTTCGAGAAGATATTACTCGCCGCAGATGGCTCTGACCATTCCGTACGCGCGGCCAAAAAAGCAGCAGAGCTTGCAAAGCTTGCCGGGGAAAGCGAAATCACGGTGGTATATGTCATTGATGGAGCTAAGTCGAAGGAGGATGTCCTCCACAATCCGGATCCGTCTGCAGTCGAGGAAAAAAGAAAGCTCCGGCTTCATCCCGTTACGAGTCTGTTCAACAGTGAAAATATAAACTTCAAGCTCCAAAAGCTGCTGGGCGAACCAGGTCCGGCAATCGTTGATTATGCAAACAAAAATGAATTCGATATAGTAATTGTTGGCAGCCGGGGCCTGAATGGCCTGCAGGAAATGGTGCTTGGAAGTGTCAGCCACAAGATCGCGAAACGAGTGAAAGCCCCTGTGCTTATTGTTAAATAAAGATTAACAGCCCGCCTCAGATTAGATGGCGGGTTTTGCTTCATTAGAACAATTCAAAAAGAAGTGGCAGCAGTTTAGACCCATTCGGACAGAATCCGCAGCTGGCCATGAGAAACTGTCCGAATCCATCCCCCATTCAGACAGAATCCGCAGCTGGCCATGAGAAACTGTCCGAATCCAGCTCCCATTCAGACAGAATCCGCAGCTGGCCATGAGAAACTGTCCGAATCCACTCCCATTCGGACAGAATCCGCAGCTGGCCATGAGAAACTGTCCGAATGAGGCATCCATTCAGACAGAATCCGCAGCTGGCCATGAGAAACTGTCCGAATCCACCTCCCATTCGGACAGAATCCGCAGCTGGCTATGAGAAACTGTCCGAATCCAGCTCCCATTCAGACAGAATCCGCTGCGCATCCTTGAAAACTGTCTGATAGTACTCCGAAGTCCTTCACCGGTAACCGCACGGCCATGCCTGCTGTTAACCTGATTGTCATTCACAAAATCCTTTCTTCGTTCATATCGTAATTTTAGGAAGAATGGGTATTAACCTATTGTTCTCAATTTTCATCTGCAAAAATGGAACATGAGGTTTCGCAGAGTCAAAAAAGGAAATAGTATGTCAGGAAGATGCTCAATTCGAAACCGGAAACGGCTGGCTGGATATAGCAAATATTAAAAGTTGATAACATTTACCTTCTTAAAATATATAGTGGTAAAATAAGAAGCGGAAGTGCGCTGGCCAGCCTCTGGTTAAAATCTGGCCGGACACTCGAAATGAATGATCAGCTTAATTGATAAGTGAACATATTGGAGGTCTTTTTTTATGAAAACAAGAATCGGGCTGCTTTACGGCGGCAAATCGGCTGAACATAAAGTATCCATGCAGACAGCGCTGGCTGTTACAAAGGCTTTGGATTTTGATAAATTCGAGATCTTTCCCATTTACATAACGGAGGAAGGTGAGTGGGTCAAGGGTCCTCAATTGAGTGCTCCGGCTGAAACGGTAAAAGCGCTTGAGTTCTCAGATGATTCCAACCTGCCTTCAGCTTCATTCACTCCGGCATTATTTCAGGCTGGCGGAGCCGAATCTGGCCAGACGCTTGATGTCATTTTCCCATTGCTTCACGGTCCGAATGGCGAGGACGGTACTGTTCAGGGACTGCTGGAATTATTGAACCTGCCATATGTGGGCAATGGTGTCCTTGCGTCAGCAGCGGGGATGGATAAAGTCCTGATGAAAAATATTTTTGCCCAGGCAGGCCTGCCACAGGTAGATTATGTTTCATCGCTTCGCAGTGAATGGGAAAAGGACCAGGAAAAGGTATACAGCCTGGTTGAAGAAAAACTTGGCTATCCTTGCTTTGTTAAGCCCGCGAACCTTGGTTCAAGTGTAGGCATCAGCAAAGCTTCCAACAAAGCAGAGCTGGAGGCAGCCTTCAAGGAGGCATTCCAATTCGACCGCAAGATCATCATCGAACAGGGTGTCGTTGCGCGTGAAATCGAAATCGGTGTGCTTGGCAACGATGAGCCTGAATGCTCTGTTGTCGGTGAAATCGTTCCGAAGAAGGATTTCTATGACTATAAGGCTAAATACGAAGATGGCGACACAGCCATGATCATCCCAGCTGAAATCTCTGAACAAGAATATGCTGATTTAAAAGAAATGGCTGTTACAGCATTCAAGGCACTTGACTGCTCGGGACTTGTCCGCGCCGACTTCTTCCTGACTAAAGACGGTCAGCTGCTGATCAACGAGGTCAACACGATGCCTGGCTTCACACCATTCAGCATGTTCCCATTATTATGGAAGCACACTGGAGTGGAATACCCTCAGCTGATTGAAAAATTAGTGAATCTTGCAATCGAACGCCATGCTGAAAAGCAGAAGATTAAATACACGTTTTAATTCAGCTAGAATAATTACTTTTATAAATGTGAACGTATATAAATGAGCAGGCAGTTATAAGTAATCTGCATTGAAGGGAAACACGGCGCTAACAAACAAGCTAGCCCGTGTTCCTTCATGTCAGCTGTCATACGGAGGTATTTAGCATGATCCAGAAATCTTTATCAGAAATCGCCAAAATGGCTGGCGCTTTAAACGATGTAAGCCGGTTCGGTGATGTTGCCGTTAAAGGCGTGACGATTGATACAAGGAAAATTGAGGAGGGCAATCTGTTCATTCCTTTTAAAGGGGAGAGAACGGATGGCCATAAGTTTGTTGAGGATGCGATCAGGAATGGCGGTGCATCTGCTGCTCTGTGGCAAAAGGATGTTCCTGACCCGCCGGAAGATTTGCCAATCATCGTTGTGGAGGATACAACAGTCGCCCTGCAGGAGATGGCAAGGAGCTATCGCAATTCACTAAATATTAAAGTTGTCGGGATTACCGGCAGCAATGGAAAAACAACAACGAAGGACATGACTGCCAGCCTGCTGGCGCAGAAATATAAGGTTCAAAAAACCGAGGGGAATTTCAATAACCATCTTGGTTTGCCGCTGACACTGCTTCGCCTGCGAGAGGATACAGAGGTGGCCGTTCTTGAAATGGGCATGAGCAGCAAAGGCGAGATTGAATTTTTGACTGAAATGGGCCGCCCGGATGCGGTCATCATTACGAATATCGGCGAATCACATCTTCTTGATCTTGGCTCACGTGAGGCAATTGCGGATGCGAAGCTGGAAATCATCCGCGGCCTTCGCGACAATGGCCTGATCATTTTTAACGGTGACGAGCCTCTCTTACAGGAAAGACTGGAAAATTATGACGGTACAGGCAATCTGAAGACTTTTGGTGCCAGCGGTGATAATGATTTTTATCCAGTAAGCATTGAAGCGATGGAAAACGGCAACCGATTTAAAACGAATCTTGCTGAAGAAACTTTTGAACTTCCTGTGCTTGGCAACCACAATATTTTAAATGCACTGGCAGCAATGCTTGCGGCCGATTTCCTTGGTGTTCCGTTTAAAAAAATGAATGATGGGTTCGCTGGCCTGAAGCTGACGAATATGCGCATGGAGCTTTCGGAAGGAGCGAGCGGCGAAAAAATCATCAATGATGCCTACAACGCGAGCCCGACTTCCATGAATGCAGCAATTGATCTGGTCGCGAATCTTTCCGGTTACAGCCGCAAAATCCTTGTTCTTGGCGATATGCTTGAGCTGGGGCCGCTGGAAGAGGAGTACCATTACAAGGTGGGTACATCACTCGATTGTGCCAAAATCGACTATGTGTTCACATACGGCAAGCTGAGTGAATCACTTGCGAAGGGTGCCAGAGAGGTGCTCGGCGAAGAAAAGGTGTTTGCCTACCAGGATAAACAAGAACTGAGCAATGAACTGAAAAAGCATGTGACAGGGGATACAATCGTCCTTGTAAAAGCCTCGCGCGGCATGAAGCTGGAAGAAGTTGTGCAGGCACTGCAAAAATAAGAGGAGGGATGTCCTGTTACGGGGGCATCCTTCTCTATTTTTGCTGAGACTTTATTCTAGGATTTACAGGGTTAAATGAATTAAAATGGGGAAAGATTAAATACGAGAAAAACTAATGGGTGATTGGTTATGATAGGCTGTCTTTTAATACATGGATTTACTGGGTCACCTTTTGAGGTCGAGCCCCTTGCCCAGTCATTAAAAGCAAGAACCGACTGGAAAATCGTTGTTCCCACCCTTCCCGGCCATGGCGATGAGCTCAGTTTAAAAGGAATCCAATACAATGAGTGGATTGGCCATGCCGAGAAAGAGCTGAAGGTACTTCTCGAAGAATGCGAAACCGTCTATATCGTCGGCTTTTCAATGGGAGGAATGATCGCGAGCTATCTTGCTTCCAAGTATCCTGTGGAGAAGCTCGTCCTGCTTAGCGCGGCTGCCTATTATGTGAATCCGAAGCAGCTTGCGGCTGATGTGAAGGAAATGGTGAGGGACACGGTAAGAGGAAAGCTGAAGGAAAACGAATTATTTGTGCGCTACAAACGGAAAATCAAGGAAACCCCCATGACCGCTACCCTGCAGTTTCGCAGGCTCGTAAACACAATCAAGCCTATTCTCAATGATGTGAAGGTTCCAACTCTGATTGCCCAGGGAGAAAGTGACGGCATCGTCCCTCCGAAAAGTGCCCGATATTTATATGATCATATTGGCGCGAATGAAAAACGGCTGTTATTTTACAAAAATTCCAAACATCTGATCTGCCATTGTGATGAGAAAGAACAGCTTTTTGAGGAAGTTTATACTTTTTTAGCTGAACGGCAAGAAACAGAGATCAAAAGCTGAGCAAATAGTGCAAAAATTGCTTTTCCTGCCTGAAGATGGTATAATGAATATTGAGTGTCTATGTGAGAAAATCCTTTAAGCGGACATACTCCCGTGCTGGAGATGTCTTTTTTTGCTAATATTTCAGGTTCTGTGCTTCAGCAGAGCAATTGCGCTGATTCAGCCCTGCTTAAAAACCAAGGTGCGAGCACCTATTTTGCCGTAAAGGTACAATACACTAACCAGAATCAGAAATGGTTTGGATCCTTAAACAGCCACTTAAAATAAAACGAAAAGTTCAGGCGACTATATAGATTTGCATGTTAGAACTCACCCAGGGCATGGATTCGAGTTTGAATCTTCAAGTTGCCGAAACTGGACAAAAGTAAATCGTGAACATAAAGGAGAATGAGCAAAGTTGACAATGTTCCAAGACATGGGCATCAGCCCAGCAACGTTAAAAGCTGTTAAGAATATGGGTTTTGAGGAAGCAACTCCTATCCAGGCACAAACAATTCCTATCAGCCTTCAAAATAAAGATTTGATCGGCCAGGCACAGACAGGTACTGGTAAGACTGCAGCTTTCGGTATTCCGTTAGTTGAAAAGATCAAAAAGGAAAACCACAATATCCAGGGAATCATCATCGCGCCGACTCGTGAATTGGCGATCCAGGTTTCTGAAGAATTATATAAAATCGGTGCAGGCAAGAGAGTTGGCGTACTGGCTATTTACGGAGGACAGGACATCAACCGCCAAATCCGTGCGTTGAAAAAGGGTCCACATATCATCGTCGGAACACCAGGACGTCTTCTTGACCACATCAACAGAAAAACAATCCGTCTGGATAATGTTGAAACAGTGATCCTTGACGAAGCAGATGAAATGCTGAACATGGGATTCATCGAGGATATCGAAGAAATCCTTGCTAAAATCCCTAACGAGCGCCAAACATTGCTGTTCTCAGCAACTATGCCTGGACCGATCCAGAAAATTGCTGAGCGCTTCATGAAAGAGCCTCAAATCGTCCGCGTAAAAGCGAAAGAAATGACCGTTCCATTGATTGAGCAATACTATGTCGAAGTTCAGGAAAAGAACAAGTTCGACGTTCTTACAAGACTTCTTGACATCCAATCACCAGAACTGGCAATCATCTTCGGGCGTACAAAGCGTCGCGTAGATGAGCTTTCTGAAGCATTGAACCTGCGCGGCTATACTGCTGAAGGAATCCACGGAGACCTTACACAGGCGAAGCGTATGTCTGTTCTAAGAAAGTTCAAGGAAGGTTCAATCGACGTACTTGTTGCGACTGATGTTGCAGCTCGCGGCCTTGATATCTCAGGTGTTACTCACGTTTATAACTTTGACATTCCTCAGGATCCTGAGAGCTATGTACACCGTATCGGACGTACTGGCCGTGCAGGTAAAGAAGGTATGGCGATCACTTTTGTAACACACAGAGAAACATCTTACCTTCACGTAGTTGAAAAAACAACGAAGAAGCGCATGGAAAAGATGAACGCTCCAACTCTTGACGAAGCATTGGAAGGCCAGCAAAGAGCAGTAATCGAAAAGATTACGCAAACGATCGAGTCAAACAACCTTCAATACTATCGTCAGGCAGCAGATGAGCTGTTGAGAGGCCACGACGCACAAACTGTTGTTGCTTCCGTATTGAAGATGCTGACTAAAGAGCCGGATACGACTCCAGTCAAGCTTACTGAGGAAAAGCCTCTTCCGAACAGAAGGGACAAAAAGCCTCAAGATCGCAGAAGATACGATAACAGAGGCGGAGATGGACGTAACAAGAAGCCTTACAAGCCACGCTCTGGAACAAAACGCACAGGCGGCGGCGGCAGCAGAGAAGGCGGCTTTAAATCCCGCTCACCAAGATAATAGATAAAGCAAACCCCGGTTTATAAAGAAACCGGGGTTTTTTGTGCTTTTTTTGGGAGAAGAACTGAAATCGAGGCGAAATTTTATTTGCTTCAAATTCAATGTGTTTCGTGGGGGCATACTACCGTTAAAAAAGAAACGGGTGAGGTGCCGGCTATTATGACAATTGTGAGACTCGGATACGTAGCGATGAGTGAGGAGCTGAAAAATGCGTCGCCATCCCAGACGATGACCTTCAAGCAATTTCAGGGTATTAAGGACCGGGAAGCGGCGATCAGCAAGCTTGAAAGGATTGCGGTATCAAATCTGGAGAACTGCCTGCGGCTGCTGAGGCACAGCAAAGCAAATGACATCCATTTTTTCAGGCTGAGTTCAAGGCTGATTCCGCTGGCGAACCATGAGGAGCTGTCTGATTGGAAGTATATGCGGGCGCTTAAAGAACCGCTCAGGGAGATAGCGGAATTTTTAGAGGCGAATCCGATGCGGGTGGATTTTCACCCAGACCATTTTGTGCTCCTCAATACTCTCAAAACAGACACTTTGAATAACTCTGTCAAAACATTGGCGATGCATCATGCTTTGCTGAAGGGGATGGGAATACATCCGGAGCACCGCTGTGTCCTTCATGTAGGCGGTGTATATGACGATCGCGATAAGGCGCTCGAGCAATTCATCAACAATTGGGGACTGGTTTCCACCAAATTGCAAAGCATGATCATCCTTGAGAATGACGATACCTCATTCACCCTGCATGATACACTTTATCTTTGCGAGAAGCTTGGCATCCCGCTTGTATTCGATTATCATCACCATCTTGCCCATCATGAGCATATTGAATGGGAGGAGCAATGGGGGCGGATCATCGGTACATGGGAGCACTCTACCCTGCCTGTAAAAATGCATATCTCCAGCCCGCGTTCAGAGAAGGACTTCCGCGCGCACGCGGATTATGTAGATGCCTCTATGTTCATGGATTTTTTACAAGGAATCAAAGGTTCTGTCCCAGAAATCCACTGCATGATCGAAGCGAAAAAGAAAGACCTGGCCTTATTCAAACTCGCTGAGGACTTGAGGCAGATTCCGGGAGTAGAAGCCATAGATGGCAGCAGCTTTTTGTTGGGATGATTCGATGGAATTTATCAAGGTATGGGGCATGATACCTTGCATGCGGATTAGAGTTTGTATTGAGGCTGGAGCTCAATGCGGTTCGCGAGTGATTTTGCGGGATGGATTGCCATGAGACGGGGGGCTCGATGCAGTTCGCGAGTGATTTATGGGATGGATTGCCATGAGACAGGGGCTCGATGCAGTTCGCGAGTGATTTTGTGGGATGAAGTGCAATGATACGGGCCATATAACAATTCATCAGCGGTTTTGGCGATTGAATTGTCATGGAGCCACCTCTTATAACAATTCACCAGTGATTTTTGCATTTGAATTGTCATGGAGCCGCCACCTATAACAATTCATCAGCGGTTTTGGCGATTGAATTGTCATGGAGCGACCTCTCATAACAATTCACCAGTGATTTTTGCATTTGAATTGTCATGGAGCCGCCACCTATAACAATTCACCCAGCGAGTTTTGCGATTGAATTGTCTTGGAGTAGCCTCCTATAACAATTCATCAGCGGTTTTGGCGATTGAATTGTCTTGGAGCGACCTCTCATAACAATTCACCAGTGATTTTTGCATTTGAATTGTCTTGGAGCCGCTTCCTGTAACAATTCACCAGCGGTTTTGGCGATTGAATTGTCTTGGAGCGACCTCCCATAACAATCCACGAGCGATTTCTATGTATGAATTGTCTTGGACCCGCCTCCCATAACAATTCCACAGCAATTTATGAGTTTGAATTGTCATGGAGCAGCTCCTCATAACAATTCACCGGCGATTTTTATATTTGAATTGTCTTGAAACCGCCTCCCATAACAATTCATCAGCAACTTCCAAGTTTGAATTGTCTTGTTGACCTCGAACCCCACCCAATGTGCTAAACGCCCAATTGTCATCAGAAATTAATGCCATTATCCCTCTTTCCTGTTGTATACTAAGGGATGTGCTATTAATTGGAAAAGCAGGAGGATGCTTATGACGATTTCTGAACCGCAGAAGCGCATTTCCGAGCGGGCTTTGACTGTTTGGAAGATAGCCGCTTTCCTCCATTCATTGGTGATTTGGGTTTTAGCGGGCGGACTGATTGCGTTAACTGTTATATTTGATTTTCCTTACTGGGTTATTGCCGCGGCGGTAATCATAGCGGTTTTATATAGTTATTTATTCATCTTTTTGTTCCCTACTCTGCGCTGGAAACGCTGGCGGTATGAAGTGAGGGAGCAGGAGATTGAGCTTCAGTATGGTGTTTTTATCATAAAAAAGACCTTGATTCCGATGATTCGCGTCCAGCATGTTGATACACAGCAAGGGCCGCTTTTAAGGAAATACCAGCTCTCGACAGTAACCGTTTCCACAGCGGCGACGGTCCATGAAATACCTGCACTGGACATGGAGGAAGCAGAAGCGCTGAGGGTTTCGATTTCAAGACTGGCAAGGGTGGCGGATGAAGATGTCTGAACCAAAGAGGCTTCATCCGATTGCTGCAGTCGTGAATGCCCTTAGGCAGCTGAAGGAGCTGATCATTCCATTCCTTGTCTTCGTCGTGTTCGGAAGCAGTGGCACGAATTGGGATATGTTTTATTTTTACGGGTCAATCGGTGCTGTTGTCCTGATTTTCGTCTATGGTGTGCTGGCCTGGTACAGGTTCACTTACCGGATTGAACAGGGAGAATTAAGGATTGAATATGGATTGATTGTCCGGAAGAAGCGCTATATCCCTTTTGACAGGATTCAAAGTCTGGACTTATCAGAAGGGATTTTACAGCGGATGTTTGGCCTTGTAAAAGTGAAGGTTGAGACTGCGGGCTCTGGCGGGATGGGCCTTCAGGATGGAGAAGCAGTATTGACTGCTATTACAAGGCAGGACGCAGAAGAGATACATAATTATTTAGTTTCGATCAAGAAAGATGGAGTAGCGGAGCAGCGAGAGGAAGCCTGTGACGATATTCTGTATAGAATTACGATGAAAGAACTTCTGATGCTGGCCTCAACATCCGGAGGAGCAGGTGTTGTCATTTCTGCTGTACTGGCATTTGTATCCCAATTTGAGGAGTTCATTCCGTATGAACAGATTTTTGACAGGTTCGAGCATTTTGTCAAAAGCGGAGTGGTGTTTGTCAGTGTTGTTGTTTTTGTAGGATTCTTGCTTGCGTGGATCATCGCTGTGTTCGGCACAATGCTGAAGTATGCGAATTTTACGGTGAGAAAGGTCGACAATGATCTGGTCATCACAAGAGGTCTGCTTGAAAAGCGCCAATTCACGATACCGCTTAACCGCATCCAGGCGGTCAGGATCAGCGAGAATCTCATCAGACAGCCGATTGGGTACGCCTCGGCATATCTGGAAAGCGCGGGCGGGTCTGCATTAGATCATGAGAGTTCCAGGGTCATCATCCTGCCCATCGTGAAGAAAAGCAGGATCCCTGATTTGCTGGAACCGCACCTGAAGGATTACCAGTTCAGGCCGAGGCTTATGCCAGTCCCGTCACGTGCCTATGTTAGATACCTTCTGAAAGACTGGATAATGGTAATACCAGTCATCCTGGCGGCCATCTGGTTTTTCCAGCCATGGGGCTATGCATTGCTGCTGCTCCTCGCCGTTTCTGCACTTTGGTCTTATTTGAAGTACAGGGATGCGGGCTGGAGCCTTGATGAGAGCATGCTAACCTTCAGGTACCGTAATATTGTCAAAAGTACTGTTTTTATGAGAAAAAATAAGGTCCAGTCCTTTAGTGTCAAACAAAGCCATTTTCAGCGGAAAAAGAAGCTGGCAACCGTTGAGGCTATAGTTAAATCTGGTCATGGAGGCACTGGGGGGAAGGTTGTCGATCTCGAAAAGCAGGATGCGGATGCGATTTACCACTGGTATTCATATGACGCCGCTGAATAGGTTTTTAAAGGGAAAAGCGCCCACAAAGGCGCTTTTTACCGTTTAAACATGACAGCCCCGATTAGGAACCCGGCAATCATCCCGAAGATATGGGCAGTGATATTGATGTTCGACTGGACAAAAGTCATGACAACACCGATGATCGCAATCGTCATGATCGTCTGCGAATTCTCCCTGGAAAGCATAGCTTTACGGAAAACAATAATAGCGATGTAAAAGCCAAACAAACCAAAGATAGCCCCGCTTGAGCCGACATGGGTATAAGTCAGCGGCTCGAGGGCAAGCGTCGCGATATTCGCGGCAATTCCTGTGGCCATATATAGAAGCGTGAACTTCGCCCTGCCCAGCAGCTGTTCAAGTGCAGGCCCAAACAGGACAAGCGAAAAACTGTTGAACAGCATATGCCCAAAGCCTGCGTGCATAAAGATCGGGGTAACCAGTCTCCAATACTCCCCGTTCACAATGTACAAATTCACTCCAGACAACAGCTCAAAGATCGACCTGCTTGGAATGAAAGGGACTGCCGTCGCCAAGTATAATAGAATATGAATGAAAATGATGCTTGAAACCATAGGATAAAATCGCAGGAAATCACGAAAGCTTTCCGTTCTTGTAAACATGCAAAACCTCCTGGTTATAATAGTGAAAAGTCACTTTCACTGGGTAGTTCCGCTCGTGGTCTACCTATCAGCATAGCCTTAAAAAGCAATAGTTGTACACTATTTTGTATGCTGCAGAAATCATTTTTAGAAGGAGCATAAACGATGATCACCGGTACTGGAATCGATATAGTTGAAATAGGCAGGATAAAAAAATTGGTTGAATCGCAGCCCCGCTTTCCTGATCGGGTGCTGACGGAAAAAGAAAAGGATATTTACTGTTCATATAATGAACGCAGGGGCATTGAGTTCCTTGCCGGGCGCTGGGCAGCGAAGGAGGCTTTTTCGAAAGCGAAGGGGACAGGCATCGGGAAGGAATTATCTTTTCATGATATCGAAATCGAAGCAGATCCCCATGGACGACCAATCGTGACCAGGCCCTATACAGAGGGTGTGCACCTTTCCATTTCCCACAGTGAGCAATATGCAATCGCGCAGGTCGTCATTGAAAAAATTTAAAAGCTTGTCATCGCTTGGTCATATTCACCCAGGTTGTCTCATATATTCATAGTGCAGTAAGGGAGACAAGGCTAGGCGGCGAGAACATGGCTGCATAGGAGAGATGATTGAAAGTGCAGTCAGTGTCTTAATCCTGTCCTTTCTTTCCCTTTACACGTTCAAATGAGACTAAAAGGGGTTGGAAGAATGAAGAAAAGGTTGTTGCTGCTTCTCGCCGGGCTCATGGTTATTTTTGCTCTGGCTGCCTGCGGTACGAAATCACAGGAATCTGTGGTTAAGGAGTTGGATGGAACACTCAGTGAATTAAAGAGTTACAAGGCCAAGGCAAAGATGACCCTGCAGATGGGCACGGAGCCTCAGGTGTATGAAGTGGAGATCTGGCATAAGGATCCATCATTCTACCGTGTGAACCTGAAGAATGCCCAGAAGGACCAGAGCCAGATGATCCTGCGCAATGAAGAAGGAGTTTTTGTTTTGACGCCAGCGTTGAACAAGAGCTTCCGATTCCAGAGTGACTGGCCGAAGAACAGCAGCCAGGCTTACCTTTACGAATCTTTAATCATGGATATCCTAGAGGATAAGGAAGCGAAATTCTCAGCAACAAAGGATCATTACGTCTTTGAAACAAAAACAAGATACCAGAACAACAAGATGCTGCCGATCCAGGAAATCAAGCTGAAGAAAAAGAACCTTTCACCAGTAAGTGTGAAGGTGATGGATCCGGACCGCAATTCGCTGGTGACAGTGGAATTTTCCGAGGTTAAATTCGACGCCAGCTTCGATAAAGACGCGTTTGATATGAAGAAAAACATGACAGGTGCCCAGCTTGAAGTGCCGGTAATGGCAGATGTGAATGACAAGGAATTCACCGTCAAGTACCCAATGGCTGAAATTCCAGGTGTTACACTGGTTGATGAAAAAGAAATCACGACAAACGATGGCAAGCGTGTAGTCCTTACGTACGGCGGCGAGAAAGCCTACACATTGATCCAGGAAAAAGCGGATGCGATGCCAGCGATGTCTTCAGCAATCAATGTGACAGGACAGCCGGTTGACCTGGGCTTTACAATCGGAGCGATGACAGAAACATCGATTTCGTGGACGCATATGGGCGTAGATTACATGATCGCTTCAACAGACCTGACACCTGAAGAGCTTGAAATGGTAGCAGAATCAGTTGTTGCTGACGTGGAAAAATAAAGATGCGAAAAACAGGCTCAGCGCAACCTGAGCCTGTTTTTTTATTGATATGAACGGGGTTTCGGAAAAAGTAAGCTGCATTCCGGAATATAATAAATTTTTCCGAAATGAATGACCTGAATTTCGGGATAAAATCAAAATTTCCGGAATATACTCCGTCAGTTCCGGAATAACAGAATTTTGGCCATGGAATTGCAAAGCTATCCTCTGATATAACTTCCAAAATCAAATAGCAATCGCCAGTTATTAACCATTTGACATTGGCTAGTCTGAGTTTGATAATATAACAATAAAATAAAGGAACGGATTGAAGGAAGTGGAGTTTCGGTGGAGGAACAAGGATTTTTTTACCGTGATACATGGGCTGAAGTGGATTTGGGACGGATCAAGGAAAATGTGAGGGCAGTAAAGCGCCATCTCCCTGAAGATGTTGACTTTATAGCAGTTGTGAAGGCCAATGCCTATGGCCATGGTGATTCGCAGACAGCCGAGGCGGCATTGGACGCGGGTGCGTCGATGCTTGCTGTGGCTTTTATGGACGAGGCTCTCGCTTTGAGGAATAAGGGGATTGAGGCCCCCATCCTCGTGCTCGGTGCAAGCAGACCCGAGGATGTGAACATAGCAGCAGAGCAGGGTATCATCCTGACTGTGTTCCAGGAGGATTGGCTCGCCAAAGCCCAGGAAGTCTTGAAAGATGGCGCCTCCCTCGCTTTTCATATAAAAATAGACACAGGAATGGGCAGGATTGGCATCAGGTCTTCAGCGGAGCTGAGGTCTGTTGAAAGACTGATCAGGCAGGATTCCCGACTTGAACTGGATGGGATCTATACACATTTTGCAACGGCTGATGAACTTGATGATACGTACTACAGAAAGCAGCTGGCGCTTTTTAAAGAAATGCTCGACAGCCTTGAAAAATTGCCGCCATGTGTCCACAGCAGCAACAGTGCTGCAGCACTTATGCATAAGGATGCCCGTTTTAACGCAGTCAGAGTAGGAATCGCCATGTACGGCTTGACTCCGTCATTGGAAATTGAACCTCATCTGCCAGTCCAGCTGCAGGAGGCCTTCAGCCTTCATTCACGGATTGTGCATGTGAAGAAGCTGGAAAAAGGCCAGAAAGTAAGCTATGGTGCAACCTACGAGGCGCCTGAAGATATTTGGGTCGGCACATTGCCGATTGGCTATGCGGACGGGTGGATCCGCAGGCTGCAGGGGCAGGAGGTGCTGGTGGATGGAAGGCGGTCGCCGATTATCGGCCGCATCTGCATGGATCAATGTATGGTGAAACTGCCTTATGAGGTTCAGGTTGGCACGATTGCTACCTTGATTGGCGAGCAGGGTGAAGAGAAAATCTCCATCAACGAAATCGCAAAAAAGCTGGAAACGATCAATTATGAAGTTCCCTGCATTATTTCCTCCCGTGTGCCCCGGATTTACAAGCAGGAAGGAAAAATTGTGGATCTGAATAATTCCCTGCTTTAAAGCGTAATTTAAATGTGGTAAATGCGCCAAGAATAATCATCCAAAAATTAACAGACCTGTTCATTTTGGCTAAAACAATGAATAAAAGACTATTTTTTTGGCTGATAATACAGAAGAATTCCCAATTAGCCTTTGCATCTGGCGCAATTAATGATACTATTAGAAATGGTAGAGACAGATAAAGAATTTAATAATTGTATGTAGTGATGATGGTGGAGGTGTATGTTTGTGTCTGAATCCAGCGCAACAACTGAGATTTTGGTAAAATTACCGCAGCATCTTTTAAGTGAACTAGATGGATTTGTAAAGCAAGAAAACGTAAACCGCAGCGAATTTATTTATCAGGCAACAAAAATGTTCTTGCGTGAGAAGAAAAAGAGACAAATTCGTGAATCCATGAGACGAGGCTATATGGAAATGGCCAAAATCAATCTAAGCATTGCATCTGAATCATTTCAGGCAGAATACGAGGCAGAACACACAGTTGAACGTCTAGTCAGCGGAGGATAATCCCTTGATTGTCAAACGTGGTGACGTCTATTTTGCGGACCTATCCCCAGTTGTTGGTTCAGAGCAAGGCGGAGTACGCCCTGTACTGGTCATCCAAAACGACATCGGGAATCGGTTTAGTCCCACAGTCATTATCGCAGCGATCACAGCTCAAATCCAAAAAGCGAAGCTTCCGACTCATGTTGAAATTGATGCGAAGCGGTACGGTTTTGAACGAGACTCGGTTATATTATTGGAGCAAATTCGCACCATCGACAAACAGCGCCTAACCGATAAAATTACCCATCTCGATGACGAAATGATGGAAAAAGTGGATGAAGCCCTTCAGGTAAGTTTAGGTCTTATTGAATTTTAATTAAAAGTACGCTCTGTCAAAGAGCGTTTTTTTGTAACTGTACGGCGGGGCCTCGCGAAGGCCTTTTACATAACCCTAAAATAAAACGGATGTTTTCTGTGTGAGAGAGAGACAAGCTTTGGCTTGTCTCTTTTTTAATGAAAAAATAGCTGCATGCTTAATATGTACAAACTTTCCCAACTCCTGTCCTTATCTTTTGCCAGATCCCAACCGACATAAACAGTTATTTTTAACCTGTAAAATATATTGAGGTCCATTTAGGAATAGTAAGAATAACTTTTGTCCTTATTAAGGATTCGATGAGGTGAATCTAGGGTTTCAGCGGGAATTATGTTTGGCAAATATACCCTTATTTCGACGTTTTTCTGCTTCGGAATCTGCCAGCTGACGATTCAGGTGCTTGTTTGCCTGGCTGTACAGGCGCCGCAGTGTCGACAAGTAGATTTTATTTGACGAAAGAAAACTGTTATCATTAAATGAAGATATATATGTGAATGATGAATAATTTTTTACAGTTTTAAGATTGGTTTACATTTGGACGAAAGAGGGTAATATGAAATTTTTGTGTGATAGAATGGGGATGATGGAATGGACAAGAAAATTGCAAGTTACATTCAGACTCACAAACAGCAGATTCTGGATGAGTGGATAAATCGAACGAAGGAAGAGGCAGACGAGCGGGTCATCCGCCTGGTCTCCGACAGAGTTTTTAATACAACGAGCAAGGAATTCATCGATTTGATTATCTCTAATTTCAGGGATTCAAATGAAGAATATACATCAAGATTGACTGATTTTGCCGAGAAGGTTGTCAGGCTTGGCTGGCCATTGACCTTTGTTACGAAGGGCCTTCATACATTTAACCTTATTGTCTTTGAAGGTATGCAGAAGGAAGGAATCGTAACCCAGGAGAACCAGATGGAGGCTGTCTACGAGTTTGACCGGTGGGCGACTCCGATGAACAATGAGATCGTCAGTGTCTATTCCTCTACGTGGGAAAGAACCGTTTCGCTGCAAAAAATAGCCATACAGGAGCTGTCGGCACCATTGATCCCTGTATTTGACGGGATTACGGTCATGCCCCTGGTCGGAACAATTGATACAGAACGCGCCAAACAAATTATGGAGAACCTTTTGAAGGGTGCGGTAAAACATCGTTCAGAGGTCGTCCTTATCGACATTACCGGGGTGCCGGTTGTTGATACGATGGTCGCTCACCATATCATCCAGGCAGCAGATGCCGTTAGATTGATCGGTGCCAAGTGCATGCTGGTCGGCATTCGGCCTGAAATTGCCCAGACTATCGTCAACCTGGGCATCGACCTTAATCAGTTCACGACTAAGAATAATCTGAAAAAAGGGATAGAGGCAGCTCTGGAAATTACAAATAAAAAAATCGTATCTACGGGGGGAGCAAAGTGAGAATACCAATCCTTAAGCTGAATGATTGTCTGCTGGTTTCGATACAATGGGAGCTGGATGATCAGACTGCACTTCAATTCCAAGAGGATTTGCTCCATAAGATTCATGAAACAAGTGCCAATGGTGTCGTCATTGATCTTACTTCCATCGATTTCATTGATTCGTTCATCGCAAAGGTACTTGGTGATGTTATAAACATGTCCAAGCTTATGGGGGCAATTGTCGTTATTACAGGAATCCAGCCTGCTGTTGCGATTACACTAATTGAATTAGGAATCAGCCTTGATGATGTCCTGACTGCACTAGATTTAGAAAAAGGTTTGGAGAAATTACAACAGGAATTGGGGGAATAAGTGAATGGACAACCAATCCTGCGTAACAATAATCAACGAATGGGACATCGTAGCAGCGCGCCAGCTAGGCCGGAATGTTGCGAAGGAGCTTGGCTTTGGTACAGTTGACCAGGCACGTATTACCACCGCTATCAGTGAATTGGCAAGAAATATATACTTGTATGCCGGCAAAGGGCAAATCTGCATCGATAAATTATATGAGGGCGGTAAAGCGGGATTGCGAATTAATGCGGTAGACAGCGGCCCAGGTATAAAAGAAATTCGCCAAGTCATGGAAGATGGCTTTTCAACATCAGGAGGACTGGGAGCCGGCCTTCCGGGAGTTAAAAGACTCATGGATGAATTCGATATTGAGTCTTCTCCAGGTCAAGGAACAAAGATTATTGCGACTAAATGGCTCCGATAGGGGGAAACAGTATGGAATTCCGAGAAATGATGGAATCAAAGTATCGGGATATTCTTGACAATTATATTAAAGAGCAATCTGAACAAGCTTTATATGCAGGGCAGAAGTTCAGCCGCAAGTCGATCGAGCATAAGATCGCTCCGGAAGAAATCATCAGCCTCCATAAAAGCATCCTTCTTGAAATGTATCCGGAACTTCCTGAAGATATAATGAACTCCTTTGATATCCTTCTTGAGGTCATGATTGGCTATGGCATTGCCTATCGGGAGCACCAGAGCCTGAGGCATCAGCAAGAGGAATTAAGGTCGGAAATGGAGATTGCCGCAAATGTACAGCAGACGCTGCTCGGGACAACGATCCCGTCCGTCCCTGGCCTTGATATCGGGGCAATCAGCGTGCCGGCGAAGCATATGAACGGTGACTATTTCCATTTTGTTCAGGATGAAAACAACAATATAAGTGTCGCGATTGCCGATGTGATAGGGAAAGGGATTCCGGCTGCACTATGTATGTCCATGATTAAATATGCGATGGACAGCCTGCCGGAAAACCGTCATGACCCAAGCAGCATTTTGGAGAATCTCAACAGGGTTGTGGAGCAGAACGTAGATCCAAGCATGTTCATTACTATGTTTTATGGCATGTTCAATCTAAATGACAATATTTTCTACTATGCTTCTGCAGGGCATGAACCCGGTTTTTATTACGATTCGAAGAAAAAGGAGTTCTCTGAACTGAAGGCAAGAGGCTTGCTGCTTGGAGTCGATAAACGGACGAAGTATATCCAGTATGAAAAAGAAATTTTTCCTGGAGATATGGTCATCCTGATGTCAGACGGCGTAACCGAATGCAGGACAGAAGAAGGGTTCATTGAAAAGGAAACATTAATCGGATATATAAATAAATATATTCACTTAAATGCTCAAGAAATTGTCAATAATATCTTTAGGGAACTCGAAAAGCTTCAGCATTTCCAGTTGCGGGATGATTTTACCCTGATTATTTTAAAAAGAGATGTTTAATTTGGTTCCGTGCCGGGTAAATCTAAAAGGCAATTGAATGTAAAGGGTGGGTCAGTTATGAATATTTCGATAGATGTTAAAGAAACAGAATCAACGCTAGCGGTAAAGGTAAGTGGCGAGATTGATGCATATACAGCTCCACAGCTTCGAGAAAAGCTTTTTCCGATGTCGGAAAAGGAAGGCATAAAGATGGTTGTTGACCTGTCAGAGGTTAATTATATGGATAGTACTGGGCTTGGAGTGTTTGTAGGAGTATTTAAAAATGTCCGGGCTCATAACGGGGAGTTCAAAATCGTCGGTTTGTCCGAGCGTTTGCAAAGACTCTTCGAAATTACCGGCTTAGCCGATATTATCGATATAAACAGCCAGATAGAGGGTGGAGTACAATGAACCAGTTCGACTATATTGAAATGAAAATCCCGGCAAAACCGGAATTTGTAGGCGTCATACGCCTCACGCTTTCCGGGATTGCAAGCCGCATGGGTTTTTCATATGACGAAATAGAGGATTTGAAAATCGCGACAAGCGAAGCTTGCACAAATGCAGTTCAGCATGCGTACAAAAACAATGAAAACGGTGAAGTCATCATCGGTTTCGGATTGTACGAAGACAAGCTGGAGGTAATGGTTGCAGATAATGGCCAGAGCTTTGATTTCCATTCAGCACGCCAGGGACTTGGTCCATACGATCAAAACAGTTCCGTAGAATTCCTTCGCGAAGGAGGCTTGGGACTGTATCTGATCGAAACCTTGATGGATGAGGTTAGAATCCATCACAAAGAGGGCGTCACGGTCTTTATGACCAAGTACCGAGAAGGAGAGCAGGTGGAGAGAGATGCAGAGACAATCTCAACCTAAGCAGCGGCCAAAAGAAGAGATTAATGAATTAATCAAAGCATACCAGCTTCATGAGGATGCAGACGCCCAAAATGAGCTGGTTCTCCATTATCAAAATCTGGTCGAAACAATCGCAAGAAAGTATTCAAAGGGAAGATCATTCCACGAGGACATATTCCAGGTCGGAATGATTGGACTTCTAGGCGCGATCCGCCGTTATGACGAAACATTCGGCAAAAGCTTTGAAGCCTTTGCAGTTCCAACCATCATTGGTGAAATTAAAAGATTCCTGAGAGACAAGACATGGAGCGTCCATGTACCGCGACGGATCAAAGAGCTGGGACCGAAAATCAAGACAACAGTAGAAGATTTGACGACACAGCTCCACCGTTCACCAAGAGTCGATGAAATTGCTGAAGCCCTTCAGGTTTCTGAAGAAGAAGTGCTGGAAGCAATGGAAATGGGCAAAAGCTATCAGGCATTATCCGTGGACCATTCCATTGAAGCCGATTCTGACGGAGGTACGGTCACCCTGTTGGATATCGTCGGAAATATTGATGAAGGCTATGAAAAAATCAATCAAAGAATGGTGCTGGAAAAGGTCCTTCATGTTTTGAGCGACCGAGAGAAGTTAATTATCCAATATACTTACCTTGATAACCTGAGCCAAAAGGAAGCAGGAGACAAGCTGGGTATTTCACAAATGCATGTGTCGCGACTTCAAAGAAGAGCCATCAAGAAGCTTCAAGAAGCCATCCATGCTGAAAACAACAATTCGGAGTATATTACATGATCCAACAGTTCAAAGACAAAATAGAACTTTATGCTTACCAGACAATAAAAGAAGGTAAATTAGAGTGCGGTGACAGTTATTACTATACAGCCACCGATGATTATTTTGTCTGCGTGCTAGCTGATGGATTAGGGTCAGGGCAGTATGCCCATGAAGCTTCTGCGGCGGTAGTATCCGTGGTGGAGGAACACCATCATGAAGACGTTGATACTCTGATGAAATACTGCAACAGCATATTGGTGCAGAAAAGAGGAGCGGCTGTTTCAATATTCAAAGTCTACTTCGAGACAAGGGAATTCGTGTACAGCTGCGTCGGGAATATCCGATTCTTCCTCTACTCGCCAAACGGGAAGCTTACCTACCCGCTGCCTGTAACAGGGTATCTGTCAGGAAAGCCCCAGGTATTTCATACCCAGAGATTCGTTTTTGAGCCAGAATCCAAATTCCTGATTTACTCAGACGGATTCGACATTCACGGCGCGAAATCGTTATTGAAAGGGTACAGGTCAATCGTGGCTATCGCAGAACAAATCAAAACCGATTATGAAAACTCAATGGATGATGCAACTTTTATTGTGGGAAGTCTACTATAGCCGGTGGGCTTCTTTTTGTTTTGCCTATTTGTGGAAAGGGGTTTTTTAAAAAAGATTATTAAGGCTCTCCATAAGCCGGGAGAGGGTGCAGATGGCTCTAATAAGGGTTATTGAGACCATCCAAGAGTGTAGAAAAGGGTGCAGGTGGCTCTAATGGGGGGTATTAAGACCATCCAGGGGTGCGGAAAAGGGTATAGATACCTCTAATAAGGGTTATTAAGACCATCCAGGGGCGTAGAAAAGGGTGTAGTTGGCTCTAATAAGGGTTATTGAGACCATCCAAGAGTGTAGAAAAGGGTGCAAATGGCTCTAATGGGGGTTATTAAGACCATCCAGGGGTGCGGAAAAGGGTATAGATGGCTCTAATGAGGGTTATTGAGACCAATCCCGAGACCTTCAGAGCCTTTAGATGGTTCTAATAAGCTTTGTATATAAAAGCAACACGAATCCATCTAAATATTCATCCTCCATTAACGGCCTATAAACACAGTAGCAAATTTGGTACACTATAATGAGGGAAAAGCAGAAGCTTTGTCCAAAAAAGATATGGGGGATTGTCTCTTGAATCAAACAATGGAAAAACAGGACCAATACGTCAATATCATTGCCAAAGAGCAATCATTAACATCAAAACAAGTACAAAGTGTTATTTCTTTGATTAATGAAGGGAATACCGTACCATTTATTGCCCGTTATCGAAAGGAAATGACTGGAGCACTCGATGAGGTGCAGATCCGTGACATAGTTGAAAGATGGCAATACATACAGAACTTAGAGCAGCGCAAAGAAGAAGTCATCAGGCTGATTGAGGAACAGGACAAGATGACGGATGAACTTCGCAGCAATATTGCAAGAGCCATAAAGCTGCAAGAAGTAGAAGACCTATACCGTCCTTACAAACAGAAACGCAGAACGAAAGCAACCGTTGCAAAGGAAAAAGGTCTTGAACCGCTGGCCGCATGGATGCTTGAATTCCCGGTGACCGGCAGCATCGAAGAAAAAGCGGCAGAGTTTTTATCAGAAGAGAAAGGTGTATCAACTGTCGAGGAAGCGATATCCGGAGCAAAGGACATTGTCGCTGAAATGATCTCGGATGATGCAGACAGCAGGAAATGGATCCGTAACGAGACCTTTAAATCTGGTTCAATTGAATCCGCCGTTAAGAATGAAGACCTTGATGAGAAGAATGTTTATGAAATGTACTACGAATATTCCGAACCGGTCAGCAAGGTAGTACCGCACAGAATCCTTGCCCTCAATCGCGGGGAAAAAGAGGATATCCTGAGAGTCTCGATAAGACCGAAGACTGAAACGGTCATGAGCTACCTGCAGCGTAAATGGGTCAAAAAAGAACATTCTATCTCTGCGCCATCCGTCATTGAAGCGATAGAAGATGCATATAAGCGCCTGATACAGCCAGCCATTGAACGGGAAATACGGAATGAACTGACTGAAAAAGCAGAGGAACAGGCGATTCATATTTTTTCTGAAAACCTTCGCAAGCTGCTGCTTCAGCCACCGTTAAAAGGGAAGGTCGTGTTGGGAGTGGACCCGGCATTCCGTACTGGCTGCAAGCTGGCTGCTGTAGATGAAACAGGGAAAGTCCTGGCTATCGGTGTCATCTATCCGCACACTTCCAGTGCAAAAAGCACAGAAGCACGCGATAAATTCATTCAATTTTTAACGGATTATAATGTCGAAATGGTCGCGATTGGCAATGGTACTGCTTCAAGAGAAACAGAACAATTCGTTTCAGATATTCTAAAAGAAATGGATCGAGAAATTTACTACCTGATCGTTAATGAAGCAGGCGCAAGCGTTTATTCAGCTTCTGATCTTGCTAGGGAAGAATTCCCGAACTACCAGGTTGAAGAAAGAAGTGCCGTTTCCATCGCTCGACGCCTTCAGGATCCGCTGGCAGAGCTGGTAAAAATCGACCCCAAATCTGTAGGTGTAGGACAATATCAGCATGACGTCGGCCAGAAAAAACTTTCTGAGTCACTGACATTCGTCGTCGAGACAGCCGTTAACCAGGTAGGTGTAAATGTGAATACTGCTTCTTCTTCATTGTTGCAGTATGTATCCGGGCTTTCAAAAACAGTTGCAAACAATATTGTTAAAAAGCGCGAGGAAGAAGGCAAGTTTACGAGCAGGGCACAACTAAAGAAAATCCCTAGACTTGGTGCCAAAACGTATGAGCAGGCCATTGGATTCTTGCGCGTTATTGACAGTAAAGAGCCGTTAGACCGTACGGGCATCCATCCGGAAAGCTATGGTGAAGTCAAACAGCTTCTGGATAAACTCGGTTTCAAAACAGGTGACCTGGGAAGCCAGGCTCTTAAGGAAGCTCTTGCAACGATAAATATTGAGCAGACAGCAGATGAACTAGGAATCGGGAAACTGACACTGAAGGATATTATTGATGCTTTGGTCAGACCTGAAAGAGATCCGCGTGATGAGCTTCCTGCCCCGCTTCTCAAGAAAGATGTTCTCAAGCTCGAAGACTTAAAAGCGGGGATGGAGCTTCAGGGAACCGTTAGAAATGTAGTAGATTTTGGCGCCTTTGTCGACATCGGCGTGAAGCAGGACGGTTTGGTCCATATCTCAAAGCTGAGCAACCGATTCGTAAAGCATCCACTTGATATTGTTTCAGTCGGTGATGTAGTCACTGTCTGGGTCGACAGTGTTGATCAGAAAAAAGGCCGCGTGGCACTAACAATGCTAAAACCCGAGCAAGCTTAATACTTTCCAATAAGAAAAGACTGCAGGCCAGTGCAGTCTTTTCTTGCATTTT
Organism: Mesobacillus sp.; assembly: GCF_057785455.1. Classification (NCBI taxonomy): domain Bacteria; kingdom Bacillati; phylum Bacillota; class Bacilli; order Caryophanales; family Bacillaceae; genus Mesobacillus; species Mesobacillus sp. The sequence goes on along the minus strand of NZ_JBYNSB010000004.1, from coordinate 2,838 downwards.
CATAACCCCTGTTTATTCCTATAAAAAAACCAGCATTGATTTAAAAGTTTAATTTGATATCGATTTTTCTCATAGAAGGCTCGTTTCATTTGATTCTGGAACCAGACAGGCATAACAATACCTCCTTTGAATCTGCGTGAAAAGGTATCCTTAATATATGCTATAATAGGTTGTCATGTTTCTTTAAAAGGCAGGCGTTTAATAATGATGACAGACCAGGAGCTGCACAATCTTGTCGTAAAAATTTCAGCTGAACAATTTCATAAGCCCTTCAAGCATAGAGCGTTCTTTAATCCAAGACTGAGGACTACTGGTGGTCGCTACATGCTTAGAAGCCATACCATCGAGATCAACAAGAAGTATTATGAGCAGCTAGGTGAACATGAGCTGATCGGAATCATTAAGCATGAGCTATGTCATTACCACCTTCATCTGGAAGGAAAGGGCTACAAACATCGCGATAAGGATTTCCGCGATTTAATGATGGAAGTAGGGGCACCCCGATTTTGCTCCATGCTGCCTGAGGAAAAGAAAAAAAGAACTGAACAAAAATTCCTCGTTTATCAATGCAGCCAATGCAAATTGGTATACCATCGAAAAAGATCAATTAATACGGCTAAATATGTCTGCGGAAAATGCCGCGGCAAGCTGGTAAAAGTTAAAGAAATACTGATTAAATAAGGGTTAAGCAACAATTTTAAAAACGAGTAAAAAACTTTTAAAAACCCGCTTGACTTTTAATGGTCACCTGCCTATAATAGTAAGAGTCGACAAGACAACGACACGAAAAACTAAAGTTATTCCGCAGTAGCTCAGTGGTAGAGCACTCGGCTGTTAACCGAGCGGTCGTAGGTTCGAATCCTACCTGCGGAGCCATCTTATCTAATAAGGTATGGGGAAGTACTCAAGAGGCTGAAGAGGCGCCCCTGCTAAGGGTGTAGGTCGGGTAACCGGCGCGAGGGTTCAAATCCCTCCTTCTCCGCCAGAACACTCTATATTTGGCCCCTTGGTCAAGCGGTTAAGACACCGCCCTTTCACGGCGGTAACACGGGTTCGAATCCCGTAGGGGTCACCATAAAAACTGTAAAAACTAATATCTGGTCCCGTGGTGTAGCGGTTAACATGCCTGCCTGTCACGCAGGAGATCGCCGGTTCGATCCCGGTCGGGACCGCCATTTTATTGGGCTATAGCCAAGCGGTAAGGCATCGCACTTTGACTGCGACATGCGTTGGTTCGAATCCAGCTAGCCCAGCCATTTTTGAGCCATTAGCTCAGTCGGTAGAGCATCTGACTTTTAATCAGAGGGTCGAAGGTTCGAGTCCTTCATGGCTCACCAGGATTTTTTCGCAACAGCGAAAAAATCATCCTTAATCTCGCGATAGCGAAATTAACTATAATATGCGGGTGTGGCGGAATTGGCAGACGCACCAGACTTAGGATCTGGCGCCGCAAGGCGTGGGGGTTCGACTCCCTTCACCCGCACCATTATTTACCTGTTGATTATCACATTGAAATTGGTTAAGATATAATCCTGTCATGTTTTTGCGGTCGTGGCGGAATGGCAGACGCGCTAGGTTGAGGGCCTAGTGGGGGCAACCCCGTGGAGGTTCAAGTCCTCTCGGCCGCACCAAAAAAAGTTATTGACAAACTGATTGTGATCATGGTAATATGTAAAAGTTGCTTTTAAAACAAATACGCGCCCGTAGCTCAATTGGATAGAGCGTCTGACTACGGATCAGAAGGTTATGGGTTCGACTCCTTTCGGGCGCGCCATTATATTTCTCTTAATCTGAACGGGGAGTAGCTCAGCTTGGTAGAGCACTTGGTTTGGGACCAAGGGGTCGCAGGTTCGAATCCTGTCTTCCCGACCATTCAGCACTTAACTTCATATGCGGGTGTAGTTTACTGGTAAAACCTCAGCCTTCCAAGCTGATGTAGTGGGTTCGATTCCCATCACCCGCTCCAACCAAATTGTTCCTTGAAAACTAAACAAACAAGCGTCAACAAACAATAAATGATCATGGCTTCTATTATAGAAGAATCATGAGCCAACGTTTTAAATTATGAGCTAAACTCATACTCTTTTTTGGAGAGTTTGATCCTGGCTCAGGACGAACGCTGGCGGCGTGCTTAACACATGCAAGTCGAACGGGGAGTGCAGCAATGTACTTCTAGTGGCGAACGGGTGAGTAACGCGTAGACAACCTACCTTCTAGATGGGGACAACACCGCGAAAGTGGTGCTAATACCGAATGTTGTATTAAGGGCCCATGCCCTAAATACTAAAGATGGCCTCTATTTATAAGCTATCGCTAGAAGATGGGTCTGCGTCTGATTAGCTAGTTGGTGAGGTAACGGCTCACCAAGGCGATGATCAGTAGCCGGTCTGAGAGGATGAACGGCCACACTGGGACTGAGACACGGCCCAGACTCCTACGGGAGGCAGCAGTGGGGAATCTTCCGCAATGGACGAAAGTCTGACGGAGCAACGCCGCGTGAGTGAAGAAGGCCTTCGGGTTGTAAAGCTCTGTCTTCAGGGACGAATGTGAGATGGGTGAATAATCCATTTCAATGACGGTACCTGAGGAGGAAGCCACGGCTAACTACGTGCCAGCAGCCGCGGTAATACGTAGGTGGCGAGCGTTGTCCGGAATTATTGGGCGTAAAGAGCGCGTAGGCGGGAAGATAAGTCTACTTTAAAAGTGCGGGGCTCACCCCCGTGATGGGGTAGAAACTATCTTTCTTGAGTGCCGGAGAGGAAAGCGGAATTCCCAGTGTAGCGGTGAAATGCGTAGATATTGGGAGGAACACCAGTGGCGAAGGCGGCTTTCTGGACG